>JBDQOS010000033.1:0-3297 GCA_040261075.1 Flavobacteriales bacterium | reverse complement strand
CTGGGCCCATTGGCACGTTCTTGCGGGATCGGACCGTCGGCTGGCCGAGTGGAACGAGGCGTGGCTGAAATAAGAAGGGGGCTTGGACGCGCGAGTTTGGGTGTTTGAGCCCCTCGAGGGCAAGTCTTGAGGTTGAAATTAGGATGGCATTGAAGCGGCGGATAATTTTGCCCGCTTCATGACAAACAAGCCGCAAACCCTTCAGCCTGCCCGAGACGCCCAGGGCCACAACGCGTCACCTCAATTGCCTGATGGGGTCAAAAATTACCTCATTGACATCGACGGCACCGTCACCGAAGACGTTCCCAACGAAGAGCCCGAACGCATGGGAACATGCGAACCGTTCGAAGACGCGTTGGAGACGCTGAACAAGTGGTACGACGAAGGACACATCATCACGTTTTTCACGTCGCGCACGGAGGATCACCGCGAAGTGACGGAGGCGTGGTTGAACCGCCACGGGTTCAAATACCACGGGATGTTGATGGGAAAGCCGCGGGGAGGCAATTACCACTGGGTGGACAACCACATCGTACGCGCCACCCGCTACGAGGGACGGTTCACGGATTTGGTGAAAGAGCAGAAGACCGTGGAAGTCTTCAAAGGTTCCTGAATCAGGGCGCACTGGGACAACCGCATTCGGACGTGTCGGTCAGTACGACAGCGCGTCCAAGTGACGCTGCAAAATCAGGCTGGCGGCGATGGCGTCGAGGCTGCCTTTTTCCCGGCGCTTGGACTTCTTCATTCCCGCTTGCATTTGAATTGCGGATGCTTCCTGTGAAGTGAAGCCCTCGTCGACGAAGTGAACGGGCACGCCGGGGAGGGTGGTTTGGATTTTTAACGCCACGTCGTCGATGTGCGCTGAACTGTCCGAAGCACCCGACACAATGAGGTGGGGCTTTCCAATCACCACCCCCTCGAAGGGAGATTGGCGGTGCAATTCCTGAATTCGGCGGACCACGTTCTTGGTCTCGACGGTTTCCAGTGGGGAGCACACGAGCTTCAGTTCATCGGTGGTGGCCAAACCGGTTCGCCGCGCCCCCACGTCCATTCCCAAGAGTCGTCCCATGAGGGGCAAGGTACAGCAGCGCCGGGTGCTACCTTCGCGCCATGAACGAGAACTCACTGCGTGAACAAATTGAAGCGGCTTGGCACGACCGGGCGTTGCTGCAAGAAAAGGGAGTCCGCGAAGCCGTGGCGGAGGTCATGGCTCGATTGGACAACGGCACGTTGCGCGTGGCCCAACCTCAGGGGCAGGAGTGGCAAGTCAACGAATGGGTCAAACAGGCTGTGCTTCTCAATTTCCCCATTCAGTCGATGCAAACCGTGGAAGTGGGGCCGTTCGAATTCCACGACAAGATGCCCCTGAAACGCGGGTATGCGGAAGCGGGCGTCCGGGTGGTGCCGCATGCCGTGGTGCGGTACGGCGCTTTTGTCGCACGCGACTGCATTCTGATGCCTTCCTACGTGAACTTGGGGGCGTACGTGGGCGAGCGCACCATGGTGGACACGTGGGCCACGGTGGGTTCCTGCGCCCAAATTGGATCCGACGTCCACCTCAGCGGGGGCGTCGGCATCGGTGGGGTGCTGGAGCCGCTTCAGGCGGCGCCGGTGATTGTTGAAGACGGCGCGTTTGTGGGGTCACGGTGCATCGTGGTGGAAGGCGTTCGCGTCGGAAAGGAAGCAGTGCTTGGGGCGAACGTTGTGCTGACGGCAAGCACGCCAATTGTGGACGTTCGGGGTTCTGAGCCGATTGAAACACGAGGGGAAATTCCCCCGCGTGCCGTGGTCATCCCAGGCAGTCGTCCCAAGGAGTTTCCCGCCGGAACCTACCACGTTCCTTGCGCCTTGATCATTGGCGAACGAAAGGAAAGCACAGACCGAAAAACCTCCTTGACGGACGCGTTGCGGCAACACGACGTGGCGGTGTAACTTCCGGACATGTCCAAGCGAGTTCTCTTCATCCAAACGGCCTTCTTCGGCGACGTGGTGCTTGCCACGTCGGCGCTGGAAGCGTGGCACCTCGCGCACCCCGAGGACAGGGTGGACGTGCTCGTACGCAAGCCGATGGACAGCCTGTTTGAAGGGCATCCTTGGCTGCATCGCGTGCTCGCGTGGGACAAACGACCGCGCGTGAAGGGCAAGGATTGGCGCCGTCTCGTGCGGGAGGTGCGCAAGGCGCGGTACGACGTGGTGGTCAATTTGCACCGACACGCGTCGTCGGGCATTTTGACGGCCCTGAGCATGGCTCCTGTGCGGGCCGGGTACGCCAACAACCCGCTCGCGTGGCGCTTCACGCACCGAACGGCGCACCGTTGGGGAGACGGAACGCACGAAGTGGATCGCCATGCCGAGCTGCTGGCTCCCTTCGTCCCGCCGCAGGCTTCGCACCGCCCCCAGCTGCATCCCCAATCCCGTCACGTCGAAGAGGCACGGGCCTTGGGAGCGGAAGGAGCGTTGGTGGTGATGCCCGGATCGCAGTGGGCGACCAAGGCGTGGCCCGAGGGGCAGTTTTCCAAATTCCTGGACGCCACCCACGAGTCGGTCCTGCTTCTTGGCGCCCCGAGCGAGCACGCCTTGTGCGCGCGCCTGGCCGAGGGACGGGCACATGTTGTGAATGCTGCGGGCAAAACCTCGCTGCTTGGCACAGTGGCAGCCATTGGCATGGCGCGCGCGGTGGTGGCCAACGACAGCGCGCCCTTGCACGTGGCGTCGGCCACCAACACGCCCACGGTGGCGCTCTTCGCGAGCACGGTGCCGCGCTTTGGCTTCGGTCCGTTGGCCTCGTCGCATGTCGTGGTGGAGCCCGCCGTGGAATTGGCGTGCCGACCTTGCGGGATGCACGGCAGAAAACGTTGCCCTGAAGGTCATTTCCGGTGCGGTTGGGAGCTCCCGGTTCAGGCCGTTTTGGAGGCGGTTCTCCGCGTCGGCCGCTCGTGAAGACCCCGTCGCAAGCAAACCTGCAAGAACCCCCGTGCCATTGGGGATGAAGTGTGGATAAATCGAACGGTTTTTGCGCCTGTCAGGCCTTCTTTCCTTGGCATCTTCGTAGTCCTTAATTCCGTACAGCAATGCAGTTCATCGTATCGAGCAACCAGCTCCTCCGTCAGCTCCAAACCCTCAGCGGGGTCTTGAGCAACAGCAACACGTTGCCCATTTTGGACCACTTCCTCTTTGAATTGGGGCCGGGTGAGTTGGTGATGACGGCTTCGGATTTGGAGACGACGATGTCTTCGAAAATGGAAGTCCGAACGGACGACGCCGGCGCCATTGCCGTGCCTGCTCGGATGCTCCTGG
>JBDQOS010000032.1:0-2530 GCA_040261075.1 Flavobacteriales bacterium | reverse complement strand
TAGAAAAACCGATTCCAGCCTCGGTTGTCCCTCATTTCCTGCGTCAAGGCGCTTCGGTTGCCCAAGCGCTCGGCGTCGATGAAGTCCACCCCGCTGAGCCAGTTTCCATCAATGAAATCTCCGTGACCTTGGGTGTCGTTTTGCTTGCCGATGAAGTTCCAAAAGAAGTAGCGGAAGTACATCCACCCCATTTGGTAGTCGGCAAAGAAGCGCAAGTTTTCTCCCTGCGTGGGCACGAGCTCTTCGAGGGTGTTGTTCAACCGACCCTCCGCCTGCAACGCGCGGCGAATGTCGTCTTGGCTGCGGGATTGGTTGGCGCGCTGGGTCAAACGACGGAGGTCGTCTTCGTGCTGTCGCTTGGTGCGTTCGAGCCGCTGAACGTAGCCCTTGCCGTTTTCCAAACCCTGGTCGAGTTGGTCGACGACGTAACGCGAGAGGCTCGACCGCATGTCCGGGTTCGAAAGCGGGGCGGAGTTCATTTGTCCCGTCTCGGGATTGCGCACGAGGAGAACGTCCTTGCTTTGGAGCTCAAAATTCGTGTCAAAACGTTGGCCGTAGTCTGCAAAAAGGCGACGCATGACGCGGTCGAGTTCCGCCCGTTCCATGCGCCCACCGAGGATGTCTCTCTCGACGTGCGCAAGGAACTCCTTTCGCGTCATGGCCACATCCACGAGAGGGCTCGTGTAGTAGGTCGGCGAGTTGAAACCCTTGTAGTTGCTCCACTTCTTGTATTCTGGAATGTGAGCCCCCGTCGAGCTGTACATCCGAGGAAACACCATGGTGAAGTCCGGGTTGTAGTTGGGCTTCGAACCACGCTTCTCACCGCTGTCGACGTATTCCTCCACGATGAAGTACTTCTCATCCGGATTCGCTTGAACAAATTGTTCAGCCGCGTACTCGCCCTTGAAGCTCTTGACGCGGCGGTTGACTGGACCTCGCTTTTGGGTTACGCTGTAGCTCTTTACCCATGCCGGTTCGCCGTTGAGGTAGGGCTTGTCCAAGGACGTTGGCGTGTCCCAAAACTGACCCGTCAACAGAGGCCGGTCGCCGTATTGTTCGCGGCTCAAGTAACTCAACAGCGCGAAGAGGTTCTCGGGGTCGTTCTCGTCCATCGGGGGGTTGGCCGCAGAGCGAATCATGATGGTGGCAAACGAACTGTAGCCCAAAAGCACCATCGCCATGCCCAACGTCAACGTGTTGACCGCCCACCATCCCTTGCGCTGGCTCACCACCACCAAGGCCACGATGCCTCCCAAAAGCAACGTGAGGTAAACCAAGGCCCCCGAATTGAACGGCATGCCGAGGTCGTTCACGAAAAACAACTCAAAGCTGCCCGCCAACTGAACCGCACCCTTGATCAACGCCTCTTGAACAAACCCCAACAGCACGACCGCCACCACCCCCGTCAGGACGAGGCCCTTCCACGAAAATTCGTGGTTGCGGTAGAAGTACACCAATGCGATGGCCGGGATGGCCAACAAGTTCAACAGGTGCACCCCAATGGAAAGACCCATCAGGTAGGCAATCAGAATAATCCACTTCGCCGAACCAGGTTGGTCGGCCACGTTTTCCCACTTCAGAATGGCCCAAAACACCAGCGCCGTAAACAAGCTCGACAACGCGTACACTTCGCCTTCGACCGCGCTGAACCAAAAGGAGTCGCTGAACGCGTAGGCCAACGCACCCACGGCGCCGGCTCCAAGAATGGCCAACGCCGTTCCGCTCGCAGGTTCACGCTCTCCAGACAAGCGTTTGGCCAAGTGGGTGACGCTCCAAAACAGGAACAGAATCGTGAACGAACTGCTGAGCACGGACAAGCCATTCGCCGCAAGTGCGGCCGATTCAGGGCCCATAGGAATCATTAAGAACCGCGCCAACAGCATGAAGAACGGGGCGCCTGGAGGGTGCCCGACTTCGAGTTTGTAAGCGGAGGCGATGAATTCACCGCAGTCCCAAAAACTGGCGGTCGGTTCAACAGTCAGGAAATAAACCACCGTGGCGAGGGCCCAAACGGCCCACCCGGTCAAGTTGTTCAGGCGATCAAAACGCATGCAGTTTCAAGTCTTCGTGTGGGAACGAACGTCGTCGTTCGTGTCCCCGCGAAGGTAGGGCACGCCTTGCGAAGCGAAGCCTCAATTCACGACCAAGGACGTCCGAGACAAGCGACCGTTCGCCGTGACCTCCACAAGAACGACGCCGCTCCACATGGGGTCGATGCGAATCTCCTCGCCAGGCTGAATGGCCGGAAGGTCGAGAAGTGGTTGCCCAAGGACGTTGCGAATCACAACCCGTGCAGGACCGCCGTCCCATCCAGTCAACGTCACTCGATCGCGCGCGGGGTTGGGAAATGCCGTAACATCTTGGTCCACTCGGGCGTCGTTCAGTGCGGAGGTGTCGTCGCAGCCTTCCAAAACGTCCACTCCGAGGGAGATCGACCACGACGCGTCGGGTCCCGTCCGGGCCGCGAGCTCGTCTTGCCCGGCCGGGACTTCTTGGCCGATTCCGGCCGCACTCTCGACGCCCTCAACGT
>JBDQOS010000004.1:0-2828 GCA_040261075.1 Flavobacteriales bacterium | reverse complement strand
GTTTCGCAAGGTTATGGATTTCCCCCATTCGCATCGCAACAGGCGCGTTCGTCAACACAATTTCCGCGCCTTGCGCGTGGGCTTCCAACGCCACTTTCCAAGCGATGGACATGTCGTTGAGGGCCCCAAAAATGATGCCCTTTTTTCCTTTCAGCAGATCGTGCGCCATGGCTCGAATGTCGTTTTGGTTTGAGCGGCCAAACTACCACCCCCCTCCGACATCCACGGCTGCTCGCCTCGTCAGTTCTTCACAACACTTCGTGAGCGACCAACAATCCCGTTTGCTTATTGAAAAACCCGCACGTAGTCGACCATCATGGTCTGCGGGAATTGCGTCGACGCATCAGGGTACCCAGGCCAGTTTCCCCCCACCGCAATGTTCATGATGAAGAAGAACGGCGCATTGAATGGGTACGGCTGGCCGTTCATTTGGGTGTTGTCAATGCTGTAGAACGGTTGGTCGTCCATGTACCAAACAATCGAGTTCTGCTGCCATTCAATCGAGAACAGGTGGAACGCCTCGCTGAACTTCGCCCCGCCAGGCAACGTGATGCTGCTTCCTGCATATTGGTGCACGCCAAAGTTGGCTCCCCAGTGGGCGGTTCCATGTGTGGTGCCGGGCTGATGTCCCACGAGTTCCATGATGTCAATCTCGCCGCACTGCGGCCAGCCTCCTTCAGGGAAGTTGGCCCCGAGCATCCAGAGCGCAGGCCAAATGCCCTGCCCCTCGGGAAGCTTCGCACGGATGTCGATTCGACCGAATTGGAACTCCTGCAAGTCCACAGACTTCATGCGAGCCGAGGTGTAGCCTCCGCCCTCTTCGCGCGCCGTGATGGTCAAGAAGCCATCCACGACCGAACTGTTGTTGGGTGAGCTGGTGTAGTTCTGCCACTCGTTGTTGCCCCAGCCGCTCGCACCGAGGTCGTAGGTCCAGTTGGCCGAGTTGATGGCCGTTCCGTCAAATTCGTCCGACCACACCAACGTCTTTCCCGGGTAGCTGTCCGCGCCTTGGTAGCCGTCGCCATCCACACCGCCTCCGCCTCCGTCTCCGCCTCCGCCGTCGTTGACCCGGGTAAAGATGTACGTGAAGTACCCGCCGGCAGGGTTGGCGTTGCAATTGATGTCGTCGGTTTGGGTGTGGATGCGAAGCGTGTTGGCCGTGAGTTCGACAATGTCGTAGCTCAACCCCCCGTCGTTGGTTCCCATGAAAGGGCAACTGCACGCGCCTCCACTCGGCACCAAGGAGAATTGGTCTTCTCCTGAGGTGCCTCCGCCAGGCGAGAACGTGATTGGCACCCCAGCACATGCGTACCCTTGCTCGCTGTAACCGTTGAACGCGTCAATGATGGTGCCGTTGTATTCCGTGGTCAACGTGCCGTCCGCGTTGAACGTGTACACGTCGTCGTATTGGGCCGCCTGGAGGCCGTTGGAGGCACTCGCGAACCACTCCGAGCTGTAGGGGTTGGGGCCAATGGAAACCGCCCCGGCCACCGTGCTGAAACGCCATGAGCCCAAGAGCAACTCGGGAATCAGTCCCTCACCGCCGCACACCCCAAACGCGTCCAGGTATTCGCACGCCTCCGAAGGGTTCGCGTCGTAGTTGCACGCCTCCAGGTCCGTGCAGAGGTCAGAACTGTCCCAGATGTAGTCTTGGTCCGAGTCGATCTCCCCAAACAACCCAAGGATTGCAAGGACGTCGGAAACGCCGATGGACCAATCAGGGTCGATGTCGGGTTGATAACCGCAGTCGGTTTGGGCAAACGCCGGAACAGCGATAACGAGCGCAAGGAGAAATGACAATTGCTTCATGAGGGAGATGCAAAAATGACACGGGTCACATTCTCCCGCAGGGTTTTAAAGGTACGGCTCAATCACGCTCCTTCTGTTCACCCTGGCCAAATTCAAATCTCAATCGACGTCCGGAAAGATTTTGCCGGGGTTCAAGATGCCCTTGGGGTCCAGCACGTTTTTAATGCCGCGCATCACCGCAAGTTGAGCCGGGCTGCAGGCGAGATCCATGTAGCTTTTTTGGACGTAGCCGATGCCGTGCTCGCCGCTCAAGGTTCCGCCCAAACGCACCACTTCCGTGAACAGATCCCGGATGGCCACCGACAGCGTTTGGTTCCAGGTGGCGTCGTCGAGGTTGTCGCGGAGGATGTTCACGTGGAGGTTGCCGTCGCCGGCGTGGCCATAGCACACGGATCGGAACCCGTGCTCGCGCCCCAGCGCCTTCACCTTGCGCAACAAGGCGGGCAACTCGCCGCGCGGCACCACGGTGTCTTCCTCCTTGTACGTGCTCGCCGCCTTGACGGCCTCTCCGACGCGGCGCCGCAAAAACCAAAGCGCGTCCTTCTCGGCCGCCGATTCAGCGAAGAGGACCTCCCCCGCCCCGTGCGCCTCGAGCACAGGGAGAATCCGCTCGCACTGCGGCATGAGGTCCTCTGGCGCGAACCCGTCGACTTCGATGAGCAGGTGGGCCGCGTCGTCGGGACCGAGCACCGGTTCGTGCACGCCTGTGAATTGCTGAGCCAACTCCACGGCGTCGCGCTCCATGAATTCCAGTGCGCTCGGCATGGCTCCAGCCTGAAAAATGGCCGCGACGGCGGCGCAAGCGGACTCCGCCGAAGTGAACGGGACAAGCATCAGGGCCTGATGTCGCGGAAGCGGCAACAGCTTGAGCGTCGCGCGGGTCACGATGCCAAGCGTGCCCTCGCTGCCCACCATCAATTGGGTGAGGTTGTAGCCCGTCGAGTTCTTCAACGTGTTGGCGCCGGTCTCCATCACCGTGCCGTCCGCAAGAACCACTTCGAGGTTGAGCACCCAATCCT
>JBDQOS010000031.1:0-8605 GCA_040261075.1 Flavobacteriales bacterium | reverse complement strand
GCGACAGGCATGGTGGGCGATCCGAGCGGCAAAACTGCCGAGCGGCAATTCCTCGACCTCGACGTGCTGGAACAGAACCTGGCTTGCCAAAAAGCGCAGCTGGAGAAGTTTTTGGACTTCAGCGGGGACAACGCGGCCACGGTCGTAAACAACTACGACTGGTTCAAGGACTTCACCTTCCTCGACTTCATTCGCGACGTGGGCAAGCACATCACCGTCAACTACATGATGGCGAAGGACAGCGTGAAAAACCGGCTTGAAAGCGGCATGAGCTTCACCGAGTTCACCTACCAATTGGTCCAAGGCTACGACTTTTACCACCTGTGGAAGGAGCATGGCGTGAAAGTCCAAATGGGCGGAAGCGACCAGTGGGGCAACATCGTCACCGGAACCGAGCTCGTTCGACGCAAGGGAGGTGGTCAAGCTTTTGCCATCACCGCCCCCCTCATCACAAAGGCGGACGGATCGAAGTTTGGGAAGAGCGAAGGCGGCAACGTGTGGCTGGACAAAGACCGCACATCTGCCTACAAATTTTACCAGTACTGGATCAACGCTGCGGACGAAGACGCCTCTCGTTACCTGCGCATTTTCACCTTGCTCCCGCGAGAAGACATTGAGGCCCTGGAAGCCGCTCACGCAGCCAACCCTGGCGAACGGGCCATGCAAAAAGCCTTGGCCGAAGATGTGACTCGGCGAATCCACGGGCAAGCTGATTTGGACACCGCGGTGGCCGCCAGCGCCTTGCTCTTCGGGAAAAGCACGGAAGACGATCTGAGGGCACTCCCCGAATCCGAACTCCTTTCCGTGTTTGAAGGCGTCCCGCAACGTGAAGTTTCACGTGTCGACCTCCAATCCGGAATGGGAATCGTGGACTTGCTCGCAGGTGGAGAGGGTGCGTTTTTGGCTTCCAACGGAGAAGCTCGGCGCGCCCTCAAAGAAGGCAGCGTAAGCGTCAACAAGACCAAAGTGGACGAGCAGAAAGTGGTCTCCGAAGCCGACTTGGTTGGAAGCGGCTTGATTCTGCTTCAGCGCGGCAAGAAAAATTACTTTCTGGTTCGCGTTTTGGGGTGACCCGGGGCTTTGAGAGCCTCAGCTGAAGAGCAGCGTCAAATCGCGCCCTTCCACCACGTACAGGAACACCACGAGCAACACGGAGACCACCAACCCGATGGTGGCTTTTCCAAGGTCGGAGAACACCATGGTGGCCACGTTCCGGCCGTCCACTTTCGTCTCTTCAAGACGCATGCGAAGAGCCACTTCCCGACCCGCCAACATGCCCAAGAACACCCACGTCGTGCTCATGGGAATTTTCGCGCCGATGCCAAGCATGTCGAACTTGAAAAGCAGCAGCACGAGGCCGTAGAAGAAATCGATGAACGTGGCCGACCGAATGTCCTGCGTGTTCGTTTTGACGCGTACGATTTCCTGAATCTTGCCGCCACGACGGTAAAAGATGTAACCAAGCATGGCCAAAAGCGTGACCAGCGCAAAGGCAAACGTCCCAACGCCAACTTCCCTGGGATCGCCCAAATAGACCATGATGTTCACCAAGTCTTGCGTGAGCCACTGGCTCCACAAGAACCCTGTGGAGGTCCATTGCAAGGCCGTCCAGAAGTTTCGATTGGTCCACAACCCGTGGTCCTCTCCCTCGAACGGATGACGCATGAAAAGCCGTTCGGTCACCCGGCTCAACAGCACAAAAGCGAAGATGGCAAACGTGAATGCAACCCCGTACCCGCCCAAACTTTTGATGAGCATCTGAGGCAACGCCTTGGGCGCAAAAAACGTCAACACCAGAAACGTGGTGCTTACAGGAATGCCCAGCCGGGTGATGAAAAGCAAAGCGAGGGGAGGCAAAACGTACCACGCACTGATGGTCGGAAAGACCTGACCGTCCTTGAAGATGCCGTCGTATTTCCCGAAGGTCAAATCGTCCCCCTTGCCCCCCAAATATTCTCCGTACCCCAGGTATCCCAAGGTGACAACCACCGCCATGATGCCTCCGGCAAACAACCACAGATGCCACCACTTTCGACGTTCGTTTGACACGAGGAACGTCCCCAACGTTTGGATGCTGTCATTCCCCACCACCGAATAAGCAGCGAGGGCAAAACCGAGCAGGGCAAAGAGGGATTCCACGGTGTTGCAGTTGCGGGCGCAAGATGCCCCACGAATGGCAGTCTGCCAACGAAATCGTGTTATGAATTCAAGGAGCAGCCAAGAGACTGCAACCACGAACCTCTGCTTGATCACTGCGCCCCAGCAACTTCAGTCCCTTTGTCGTGCATTGAGCGGAATCTCCCGTGGCCAAGAAAGCACAACTGTGAACGTTTGCCAAGTCCAGCACATCCAAGCGTCCAGTTTCCCCAGGTTTGGCCAATGCTCGGGGATCACGCGACTCCCGTACCAAGGGATGCACCCAGCCGGGAAAGCGGTGATGCTCCCCGTCTGTGGCGTATCCCTGAGACAGCATCTCTGTCATTCCGTACTCCGAAGCCACACGAATGCGCGGAAGCACTGCCCGAATTCGAGCGTGGACCTCTTCGCGGATGGGCTCCACTTCTCGGCCTTTCATGCCGCCCGTTTCCATCAACGTCACTTCTTCCCATGGAACGTCATGAAGCCATTCAGGACGGCTTTTCAATTCCTCCGTCCAGTCAAGAATCGCCCAAGTCACCCCAAAAAGGACCAACGGACGGCGGACGGGGGCCGTGGCCCAGGATTGAATTTGGGATTGAAGTGCCTTGTGGTCGTGCATCAGCATCCCACCGTCGTGTCCATCCGATCGATGCATGAAATGCGAAACCATGGCGAGCAACGAGGCGTCTTCTCGACCCAAGTAGCCGGGGAGCAAGCCCAACCACGAATGCGACTCGACTCCACGTCCCCAAATGGCAGACCACCCCAATTCCGTCACTTTCTCGTACCACAGCATGCCTTTTGAATCCAGCTCGTGGGTCGCCCGAAGCGTCGTCGACGTGGTTCCAGAACTCCGAAACCTGTGGGAAGGTTCCCAAGTCCCCGACCGAACTGAGTGAAACTTGAAGAGCTCGACGGGCATGCATGGAATGTCTTGAATCCGAGAAACAACTTCTGGGTTCACGGCCAGCGAGTGGACAAACGAGCGGTACGTGGGGTTGTGTGTCGCTTGCCAACGAAACAGTGCCAACGCACATTCCTCCCAAGGCGCTTCCTTTGGATTCTCCATACACGAACCGAGCGCGACTCGAACCTCGTCGAGCGTCGCATCCGTTCCCCAACCGTGAAAGCGCCGAGCCATGCCACAAAGTTCGGAACTCTTCGGTCAACGACGTAAGTTTGGGTCATGCGAAGCATGTGGATTTGGGGACTGATGGGCACCGTACTCGGTTGGGGCACGGGATGTTTGCCTGACCCCAACTACCCCAACGAACCAACCTTGGCTTTTGAGCAACTGGACCCCCGAACCGACGGGACCGCCAAACTCATTCTTCGGTTCACAGACGGCGACGGCAACGTGGGCCTGACACAAGCCGACACCCTCCCTCCGTTCTGCGCCACCTGCGAACACCACTTCAATTTGGTTGGCGAATACCAGGAATGGGAAGGGGGTGAATGGGTTGTTCCAACTTTGCTTGTGCCCTATTCTTACAGGGTGCCTGTGGCGACACCTACCGGATCAAGTCCCGCATTGGATGGCACGATTGAAGTGGAATTGACCTCGTGGTACCTTTTGGGAACCAACGCCGACTCGGTGAGGTTTGCTTGGACCCTCTGGGACCGAGACCTCAACCCGAGCAACGAAGCCGTCACAGAAGCGGTCGCCGTCCCTTAATCTTCTTCGCCCCAAGCGCCTGACAACTGGGCACTCACGTGTGCCACCCGGTCGCCGCACTCTTCGAGCGCGGAAATGAGCTCGTTGTAAAGCACGCCGCTGGAGGCCGGGTACTTGCCACGCTCCACGTCCTTCAAATGCTTTTCGCGGAGGCGATCGCGCAAGGCGTTGATTTTTCCTTCCACCTCGGCCACCGCATCCAAATCCACGGACGTCGATTTCAGCTGGTTGTCCATGACTTGAATGGCTTCCTTTAGCAAGCCCAACATCTGAAGGACGTTGCTCCGCTGCCTTGGCATGAAGTACACCCCCTCTCGTTCCTTCGCTTCCAACTGCAACGCCATGTTCAAAAGCATGTCCCCCACCCGCTCGAAATCCGGATTGATGGCCGACAACGCGGCCAATCGACCACTGAGGTCTGGGCTGAGTTCTTGCTGAGCCACCCCCGAAAGTTTGGCGTTGATTGTTTGTTCGATGCGGTCGGTGCGCTCCTCCCACTTGGCCACGTGATTCAACACGTCCGTGCGGTCAGCAGGTTCCAGAATGCCAAACAATTCTTCCACGCCCTGCACCATGCGCTTCAAAAGTGACGCACTTCGGCGAAAGTCGTTTTGGACTTCTTCCAAGCTGAGCCGCGCGTCGACGATTCGACCAGGAATGGGGGTGGTCGTATCTCCTTCCATGTCCTCCACCCAAACCAATTTCTTGGACAACTTCACCAACGGGTCAATGACAAGCCCCATCACCAAGCCGTTGAGCACGTTGAACGCCGTGTGGAACATGGCCAGCGCGTAGCCGTTGCGCACGTCTTCAGTCTCTGCAGCAGAAAACACGTTGGTCAAAATGTCCGCCATAACCGGCACGAGCCCAATCATCCACACCACCCCGAAGGCGTTGATCAGGAAGTGAATTCGAGCCACCCGCTTTGCAGCGCGGTTGCCAACCACAGCCGCCAAGTTGGCCGTCAGGGTGGTGCCCACGTTTTCACCGAGCACCATGGCAAGCGCACTTTCAAGCCCAATCAAACCGGACACCATGGCCGCCAAAGTCAAGGCCGTTGCCGCGGAGGAAGATTGAATGAGTGCGGTCAGCGTTGCGCCAATGAGCAGGAAAAGCACGTTGTGCCCAATCCCCCCGCTGCCGTCAGGAAAGATGGACGTGAAGAGCTCGCGTGCGCCCACGCTTTCCATTTGGCCTTTGAGCAAACCCAAACCAATGAACAGAAGCGCAAAGCCAATCATGATGTTGGCCGCTTGCCGCGGCAACCGACGCTCCATCAAGAGAAGTGGAACGGCCAAACCCGCAATGGGCAAGGCCATGTCGCTAAGTGAAAACCCTCCCAAGGACAAGACGATGAGCCACGCGGTGATGGTCGTGCCAATGTTCGCGCCGAAAAGCACCCCCACCGATTCGCGAATGGTCAGCAGCCCGGCGTTGACAAGGCTTACCAGCGTCACGGTGACGGCTGAACTCGATTGAAGGAGGCTCGTGACAAACAAGCCTGTCATGGTGCCGACCCAGGTGCTTTGGGTGATGCTCGACAAAAATTCCCGGAAGGACGTCGCCGAAACCCGACGAATGGCGTCGCTCAGGGTGCGCATTCCGAAAAGGAACACCCCCAAGCCCCCCAACACACTCAACAACCACTTGATCCAAATCATCGCGGGAAAGATAAAAGAAGGGCGCCTCATGGGCGCCCTTCCTGTTTGCTTTCGTGTTGCCTCGGATTAGAAGGGGCAGGCCGCTCCGAAGTCCACGAGGAAGATCAAAAGGTCCGCCGTGGTGGTGGAACCGTCGCCGTTCAAATCGGAAGGGCATGGGTTGGACAGCGAGAACGTACACGATCCGTCGTCCTGGGTCGCTCCAGCCGTGAAGTTGTCCGCATCGGAGTACGTACATCCCGTGCAGCCGTAAGTGCACTGGCTCTCGTCGCCCAGCAACGCGTTGGCATTGAAGTTGCACGCGCTTGGGTTGTTGCATCCAAAGGCCGACGAGTTGGCCGCACCTGGCGTGCCGTTGTCCACCCAAGACGCTTGCCAGTTGCCTCCGAAATCGTTGCCGTTGCCGACAGGAGTCGTCAAGTACGCCTCCAAGATTTCAGGGATGTATTCCAACGTTGCACAGCCTCCGTTGGGGCTTTCAATCCAGTTGTTGCCCAAGATGCCTTGTGCGTCTGAAGGCCAAACACCTGAAGTCGCGTACGTTACGGCGTTCACCACGTTTCCGAAGGCATCGCGGAGGGACAACGCTTCCCCAGAGTTGCTGAAGTTTCCTTGGCCCAATTGGAACACCTGGTAGCCGTTGCCACTGTAGTTCGCCGTTCCCGCCTCCGACACCGTGATGACGATGAATTCTCCCGCATCGATGCTCGTGCCTTCGGGGAAAGCCAATCCAAGCTGATCCAACCCACCTGCGGTGTTGTAAAATTCGAAACCAGAAAGATCTGCAGCCAAGTCTCCCACGTTCACCAGTTCCACGAACTCGTAGTCGAAGTCCGCACCCTGGCTGTTGCAAGGGTTGTAGTGGATTTCGTTGATGAGGACACTTGGCAACGTGTAGTAGCACGTGGAGTTGTCTTCCAACGTGGTGTTGGGGTTGTAGTTCAAGGCTGTCGGATCGGTGCAGCCCGTGATGACACATGAACCGTCGTCCAACGTCGCGGCAGGGTCGTAGTTGTCCGCAGCGGGGTCGGTGCAACCCGAAACGTTCGCGCAAGAGCCGTCGTCTTCTGTCGCCAGGGCGTCGTAGTTGGGGAACGAAGGGTCTGTGCAGCCAATGCGAGCGACGTCTGCCGTGTCACGTGGGCACAACTTCCAGTTGTTGTAGCTGAAGAAGTTGGGGCCAGTCACGCGGTAGTTGGCACCCTCCTCTACAATTGGGGTCATGACACCATCCACGTCAGCGCTGTCGTTGATGGCGTTGTAACCGAGTGCAGCGACCATGCCCGTTCCGACACCGTCGCTCAAGAGCCACTCTCCGTATGTGGCATTCAGGCTGGCGACCTCACCCGTGATTTGCACGAGGACGCTTTCCCACTGCTCGTCGTTGATGGCAGAGGCGGCCAAAACCTCGGCAGCGGGGAGGGCGTTGCCCGAGGACTGCACAGTCGGAACCGCAGACAGGATCTGGCGCAACCCGTAGACCACGCTCACGTTGCCAGCCACCTCAACTTGGTCTCCAACAGCCACCCCGGTGCCGATGACCCAAATGGCGGAGTAAGCTCCTGTGCCGTTTTGGATTGCGTAGGAAGGTTGACCCGCCAAAGCGCTGTTGTTGCTGTAGACCGCTGTCACAATGCCCGAAGTCACGACAGAACCAGAGAAGTTTCCGCTGTGAATTTCTTGAATCGTGAGGTTGGGAATGAAGATGCACGAGCCGTCGTCTTCCGTCGCCGTGGGGTCGTAGTTGACTGCCCCAGGGTCCGTGCATCCCGTGTTGTCCACAGCACATGCCCCTGCAAAGGAGTGAACACCAAGGTTGGTCCAATCGTCTTGAGGATTCAAAATCCATTCCGTGTCGATTTCGTTCGTTCCTGCACTGGTCGCCCAGTCACCGCCGTTTCCAGTCGATACGCCGGGTTTCCGCACGAGGGTCGCATCCTGAGTCGCGTTCAGGACACCCGCCACAGCAAAGCCTGAACCGGGGTCTGCGCCAAGTCCTCCAATCATGTCCACGATGGTGGTGTCACCGCCAGAGATTTGGGCCAATGCGAACGTGTCGTCCCCGTTGCTGAGGTAGGTGTACGTCATCCCCGCTTGGGCGAGGATGACGGGATCTGCGGAGGGGTGAGCCACAATGAACGTTCCGCCGGGAGCCACTTGCGAGCCTGCGGGGAAATTGAACGTCCAGTAATCAAAATTGTCTGTGACGTACGTCGACGCTCCCAAATCGTCGCACCCGTTGCTGCAATTCGCAAAGGTGTATTCGTCCAAGAAGATGGGCGACGACGTTGGGTTGTAGAGCTCCATGTACTTGTTGTTCGACGAACCTTCCGCGTATTCCGAGATGAAAAGTCCGCACTCTCCGCCAACGTATTCGCAGCTTCCGTCGTCCAACGAAGCCAGGTCGTTGTAGTTGGCTGCTCCTGAGTCTGTGCAGCCATACAACAACACGTCTGCCGCATCGCGAGGCTGGATTTTGTACGCCCCAAACGAGTAATCGAGTGCCCCAGTCAACTGAAGGTCGTTGCCCAACGCCACGAGACCCGCACCAATGGCGTCGAAGCCCGCGTCGTCAGCGGCTACTTCGCCGGATCCGTCCGACAGGGCCCATTCGCCAAAGCCCAAGCTCGGGTTGGTGACGGCCCCTGAAACCTGCACAAGCACACCTTCCCAAGGTTCCGTTCCCGCCTCAGCGGTGCTGAGCGACTCTGCAGAAGGCAGAGCGTTGCCTTGGCTCTGAATCACCACGGCTGGGTTTGAAATTTGGGTTTTGCCGAAGTACTCCGACACCGCGCCGGTAACCTCGATTTGGTCGCCCAATTGAACGGGAACGTCCGGAGCGTACAACCACAATCCGCTGTAAGCCCCTTGGCCGTCCTGAATGCTGACGTTGTTGCCGTAAACCCCCGTGACCACACCGGATGTCACCACCGTGCTGTCCGTGAAGATTTCCGTTTCCTGGCCAAGCTGAATGTCCGAAATGCTCGTGAGAGTCACCACCAAGCACGACCCGTCGTCGTAATCCGCGGCAGGGTTGTAGTTCGCCGCTGCGGCGTTCGTGCAACCGCCGGTTCCAACCGTCACGGTACCCACCATGCCGAGGGCGGCATGCGAGCCGACGGAGCAGTCG
>JBDQOS010000030.1:0-6124 GCA_040261075.1 Flavobacteriales bacterium | reverse complement strand
GTCCGGGGTGCCGAGCATCGCGAACAGCACCGAGAGGTTGCCGCCCACCACACGCCGTCCCGCTTGCCAGGACGGCGGGGTTTCCGAACTCAGCACCTCGCGCATTGCAGAAACGTCTTCCGGTTCTGTGCTCGAGACGGTCGAAGCGACCGGCGCGTGAAGCGAGGCCACGCCCCGTCGCGAAGCCCACCCGTGCAACGCCGTCACGTCGGAAAACCCGACGATCCACGTGGGCCGAGCTTCAAACGCAGCTCCGTCCAGGAGCGGCAACAAGCGCGTGCAGCCGTACCCGCCGCGCAACGCCCAAACCGCACCAATTTCAGGATCCCGATACGCCTCATTCAGTACGGCGGCCCGCGCTTCGTCGGAACCGCCAAATTGCCGGTCCCTCCCCGTCGACCTCGGGTCCACCACCGGGACGAAACCCCACGACCTCACCTGCGCCGCTGCTTCCTCGATAACCTCAGGAGACGCAAAACGCGCCGGAGCAACCAACGCCACGCGCGACCCCGGCTTCAACGGCGGAGGTAGGCACAGCTCCATCACGGTCGTCGCAATTAAAGGACCTTGCCCTTTTTGGGGCGCATCGCAGCTTCTGCAGCTGTCTTTACGCCTGGGGTAAACTCGTGTTCTTGCTTGCCCCAAATCTTCTTTTGGAAGAATTCATCAAGAATCTCTCGCTTCTCGCTCGCATCTAAGACAGGAAGCTCTGCTCCCGCTTTCGTTGCCTTGACTTCAGTTGCACTCATTGCCTGGATTGTTCAGGTGTCAGGACATTGCCTGATGGGGCGAAAGTAAATGCACCGCCCCTTCGGTTGTGTTAACATCCCTCGCAGATTTCCACAATTCGTCTTGGACGAAGTCGTGAAAAAGGCCCTCTTTGCGTGTGTACTTTGGACAGGATTTGGAGGTTTTTCAAGCCCAAAACGCGCCCCACCGCCCAACAATTCCACGACCGAAGTACTTTTGCACCCATGTCGCAAAACGCCCCCAAGCGGAGGATGATCACTTCCGCGCTGCCCTACGCCAACGGGCCGATTCACCTCGGCCACATCGCCGGCGCGTACCTGCCTGCGGACATTTACGTTCGGCACCTTCGGAGCGCAGGGGAAGACGTGCTTTGGATTTGTGGGAGCGATGAACACGGTGCGGCCATCACGCTTCGTGCAAAAAAGGACGGCACCACGCCACGCGAAATCGTCGACACGTACCACGTGGAGATGCAAAAAGCATTCGCGGGGCTCGACATCAGCTTCGACCACTACAGCCGAACCTCGTCGCCCAAGCACCACCACGTGGCGCAGGACTTCTTCTTGACCCTGCTCCACAAAGGCGGGTTTGAAGTGAAAACGGAAGAGCAGTTCTACGACGAAGAGGCGAACCAATTCCTGGCCGACCGGTACATCCAAGGCACCTGCCCGTCGTGCTCGTCCGACGGCGCGTACGGCGACCAGTGCGAGAAATGCGGGAAGACCCTGAGCCCCACCGAGCTCGTCCACCCGCGCTCCACCCTCAGCGGCTCCACCCCCGTCCTGAAGCCCACCACGTTGTGGTACCTCCCCATGGGACGGCACGAGAACTGGCTCCGCGAATACATTGTCGACGGCACGCTCAACGGCCAACCGCACCACAACGCCAAGGAATGGAAGGCCCACGTGCTCGGGCAGTGCCGCTCGTGGATCGACGGGGGCCTGGAAAGCCGCGCCATGACGCGCGACCTCGATTGGGGCGTGCCCGTGCCGGTGGATGGCGCCGAAGGGAAGGTCTTGTACGTTTGGCTTGACGCCCCCATCGGCTACATCACGGCCACCATGGAATGGTGCGAACAGAACGGCCAAGATTGGCGCGACTGGTGGCAAGACCCCGAGGCCGACCTCATCCACTTCATCGGCAAGGACAACATCGTCTTCCACTGCATCATCTTCCCCATCCTGCTCAAGGAACACGGAGGCTACAACCTCCCGACCAACGTGCCGGCCAACGAGTTCATGAACCTCGAGGGCGACAAGATCAGCACGTCGCGGAACTGGGCGGTTTGGGTGACCGAGTACCTCGAGGACTTCCCCGAAGGCAGCGACGCGATGCGCTACGTCCTGACGGCCATCATGCCTGAACAAAAGGACAGCGAGTTCACGTGGAGCGACTTCCGCGACAAGGTCAACAACGAGTTGGCCGACGTCCTGGGCAACTTCGTGAACCGCGTGCTGGTGTTGACCCGCAAGTACTACGACGGCGCCGTGCCGGCCGCCCCGGCCGACGACGCCCTCGACGCCACGGACCGCGCCCTGCTCGAAACGCTCGCGGCCGCTCCGGCCAAGGTCGGCGACCTCATCGCCCGCCACCGCTACAAGGAAGCGCAGCTCGAAGCCATGAACGTGGCGCGCCTCGGCAACAAGTACCTGACCGAGCAGGAGCCTTGGAAACTCCAAAAAACCGACCCCGCCCGCACCGCCACGATCATGCACTTGACGTGCCAGGTCGTGGGCAACTGCGCGGTGCTCCTCGAGCCCTTCCTGCCCCAAACGGCCGCGAAGATCGCGACTTCGTTTGGCGTGTCGGACGCGCGTTGGAAGGACGCCCGTACCGACCTCGTTTCCGCCGGCACGGTCCTCGGCGACCTGCCCATCCTGTTCACCAAAATCGACGACGACACGGTCGCCGCCCAGGTCGCCAAGCTCGGCACCAAGGGCGATGCCTCGTCGGATGCCTCTGACCCTTCAACCCGCACCATCATGCCCGCCAAAGACGAAATCACCTTCGACGACTTCACCAAGCTCGACCTCCGCGTCGGCACCGTCCTCGAATGCGAAAAGGTCCCCAAGGCCGACAAACTGCTCAAGCTCACCGTCGACACGGGCCTCGACACGCGTACGGTCGTCAGCGGCATCGCCGAGCACTTCGCCCCCGAGGACGTCGTCGGCCGTCAGGTCACGCTCCTCATCAACCTCGCCCCCCGCGCCCTGCGAGGCATCGAAAGCCAGGGCATGGTCCTGATGGCGAGCACCGACGACGGCGGCCTCCGCTTCGTCACCCCCGAAGAAGGCGTCGCCCCGGGCAACGTCATCAGCTGAGGATTCCCGCGAACATCTCCCGACTCACCTTGTTCTCTCGGCCATGAGCCTTCTCGACCTTGCCTCCAAGCGGCACAGCCCGCGCGCATTCGACGGATCTGCACTGACGTGGGACGACCTCGCGGACGGATTTGAAGCGGCGCGCCTCAGCAGCTCGTCGTACAACAACCAACCGTGGCGTTTTGTCGTGGCCCTGCGCGGAGAAGCTGGGTTCGATGCGCTGCTGGAGACGGCCGTCGAGGCCAACCGATCTTGGATGAAAGACGCCGGCGCCATCGTGGGCGTCATGTCAAGCACAGTCCTGGAAAAAACGGGCGAAACCGATCACGCCGCCTTGCTTGGCGTCGGGATGGCCGTGGGGGCCATGGAATTGGCATTCACCGAAGCGGGGCTGGCGAGCATGCAGGCGGGAGGCTTCGACCGTGCTGCGTTCAACTCATTGCTCGGACTTCCCGATCACTTGCGGGCTGTCTCACTTTTGGCCGTGGGCCGCGTTCCAGAGGGCCATGTACCCGGAGCAAAGGCACGAAAAAGCCTCAGCGACATCGCCTTCCGCGTGGGGGACGACATCCGCTGAGGCTGCATCAGGGCGAATCAGGGCTCGCGCCCCTCAGATCAACTCACTTCGTCACAACCAGGTCTCCCTGGAAGCGAATCGTGGCGTCTTCGAAGCCTGCCACCGTCAACACGTACTGACCCGCGGCGAGGCCGGAAACGTCGATGCGCTCCACGGTGGATTGAATGGGCCATGAACCGACGAGACGTCCGTCCAGGCCCGTGGCACGAAGCTCAGCACCTGCCAAACGGTCGGCGAGGTGTGCTGGGAACGTGATTGTGGCAACCGTCGTGGCGGGCGAGGGGAACGCCTCCAATTGGTGGGTCGTCACCAAGTCCAGCACGCGGTCCACCTCGGAGTACTCGCACCCGTCGGCACTGTACGACAGCGGCTCGTAGTTGAGGGCTTCTGGATCGTTGCAGGCCGTGAGAATGGGCAGAACCTCACGGAATTCATCTTGGTTGCTGCCGTTGAGGAAGACCTGGCATTGGATTTGGCCTGAAATCTCGCCACTCGTGGTGAGCTGCGCCACAAGAACCCGCATGTCTTCGCCTGAAATGGCTTCCACATTAGCGGGGACCGGAAGCACAAACCACGCGTTGCCAACCGGGGTGTTGACCGCCACATTTTCACCGGCCTCGAAGATGGCGAAGGCGTCGTACTCGGGGTCCGCAAGGTCGATGACGTCGGTCGCAGCCGTGTTGTCTTCTGCCCCAATGGTCAGCCAGCTGTCGTATGCGAACTCAGGAAACGTCGGGAAAAACGCAGGGTTGATGTCCGTTGCAAGTGCCGTTGTGGCAAGTTCGTGCTGGAACCACGCCGGTTGCGACGTGCTTGAAAGCAGCCAAGGGTTTTCGTCGTCACCGGAACAACTGACCACAAAGTCGTCCGTGTTGGGCGTGTACAGGTAGAGCCGGTAGGTGGTCATTCCAGCAAGTTCACCCTCGGTGTGTTCCACCTCGGCCACCAACCCAAGCCAAGGGACGTCGCTTTGGGCTCGGGTCATTCCCGGTTGAAAAGAAAAGAAGGCTGCACACAACGCCGCAGTCCAACGGGAGGCAAGGTTCAAAGTCATGCGAATGCGATTTTTTCGAAAGGTAGTCACGCCGCGCGTGCGGTGACTCGCGAGCCGCGTCCAAAGTCGCGAGAGAAAGAAAAAGCCCCACCAATTGGCGGGGCTTTCCAGTTTCAAGTTTCGTTGTTTCAGGTTAGAGAGGGGTCAGCTCACCAGCCAAAGCCGATGTTGACACCAAGTCGCACCCCCATCGGGTTGTCGCTGGTGAAGAACGAGGAGGCCTCCTCAAGCGTTCCCGAAGAACTCACCGACTTGTATTGCGGTCCAATGAAGAAGTCCACCATGTAGCCGTCGTTGGCTTTTTGGTAGCCCAACACCACAGCTCCACCGTTGGCATTGCGCTCCAGGATGACTTCGTCCGTATCGTTCACCGTCGTGGCGCTGCGGAAGCGCCCCAAGGCCGCGATGTAGAATCCCTCGCAGGCATTCCCACCAGGGTACCAACGAACTTCAGGAATGGCAATGAAGCCCGTCTTCTTGTAGGTTTCTGCGGCCACCTCCACGCTGTCCACATAGAGGGTGCCTTCGGAGGTGCCCCCGATGAAGCCCGCAGAGAGTTGAACACTGAAGTTGTCGTTCAGGGCGTGTTCGTACCCAAACTGATACTGCCCCACAAAGAAGCCAAGCGGATTGGCCTTGACAGCGTGGGCGTTTTGTTGAGCCGACACCGTCAGACTCATCAGGGCTGCACAAGCAGCAAACAAGAATTTTTTCATCGGAGAGATTGAAAGGTTTGGACCGCAAGAACGCGGGCCGAAGTGCTTTTCCCTCCGCTTGGTTCCAAATTCTGTCCACATGCCTGCATGAACAACCGACCTAAAGCCCTGAAAATCAAAAAACCCCGCTCGGTGGCGGGGCTTGATTGAACGGCCTTTGCAGGCCTTGGAGCCGATATGCGGACTTGAACCGCAGACCTACGCATTACGAATGCGTTGCTCTACCAGCTGAGCTATATCGGCGAATCCTGCGTTCAGGGTCGGCAAAGATACGGAGGTCTTTTCAAAAAGGTTTCACTCCGTCGAGAGAAACCTGCCTGCTCAAGACCACCGTCCTGCGCGGTGGAGGTGCTCGGCGATTTGGACGGTGTTGGTCGCGGCCCCCTTTCTCAGGTTGTCCGCCACAATCCAGAGGTGCAACCCACGTGGGTTTCCGAGATCTCTCCTCAACCGACCGACAAACACTTCGTCTTTGCCGTGCGCATTTCGGGGCATCGGATACACCAATTCTTCGGGACGATCTTCCAGGACCACACCCGGGAAGCCCGCAAGCGCTTCTCGAACCGCATCCATCTCAAAGTCCCGGGTGAATTCCACGTACACCGCCTCGCTGTGACCACCCACCACGGGCACGCGGACAGCCGTGCACGACAACTGAATCCGATCGTCGCCCATGATCTTCTTGGTCTCGTGGTGGACCTTCATT
>JBDQOS010000029.1:0-3522 GCA_040261075.1 Flavobacteriales bacterium | reverse complement strand
CTTGTTGGTCCCGAAGCAGGGCGTGGCCGTCCACATCAACGCCTTCAATTTCCCGGTTTGGGGAATGCTGGAGAAAGTGGCTGTGAACTGGCTTGCAGGCGTGCCTGCAATTGTGAAGCCCGCGACAGTGACCTCCTACCTCACCGAAGCCGTGGTCGCGGCCATCCACGAAAGCAACATCCTTCCTCCCGGGGCCTTGCAGCTGGTCTGCGGGCCTGCGCGGGACATTTTGGACTTTGTGGACGAACGAGACGTCGTGACCTTCACCGGTTCGGCGCACACGGGGAAAAAGCTGAAGGCTCACCCAAGAATTTCAGAATTCGCCGTGCCGTTCAACATGGAAGCCGATTCGCTCAACTCCGCCATTCTTGGCCAAGATGCCGTGCCCGGCACGCCCGAGTTTGACCTGTTCGTCAACGAGGTGCGCAAGGAAAGGACCGTCAAGTGCGGCCAAAAATGCACCGCCGTTCGCCGCATTTTCGTTCCCGAAGCCCTGATGGACGAGGTGCAAGAGGCCCTCGTCGCGCAATTGAGCAAGACCACCGTGGGGGACCCGCAGGTGGAAGGCGTAAGGATGGGGGCCTTGGTCGGGCTGAGTCAGTGCAAGGATGTGCTCGAGCAGGTGGCCAAACTTGAAGAAGAGGCCGCCTGCGTGTTCGGAAGTGGGAAGACCGTGGAGGCTGTGGGTGCCGATCCCGAGAAGGGAGCCTTCCTCCCTCCCATGTTGCTCCGCCACGACCGCCCACACGAGGGACAGGCGGTGCATGACGTGGAGGCCTTTGGTCCCGTGAGCACCTTGATGCCGTACCGCGAATTGGAGGAAGCCGTGGCGTTGGCTGCGAAAGGCAAAGGGTCGCTCTGTTGCAGCATCACCACGTTTGACCGTCCGGCAGCGGCGACGTTCGTGCGCGAGGCGGCAGCGATGCACGGGCGCATTTTGGTCTTGGATCGTGAGTGCGCCAAGGAAAGCACGGGACACGGTTCGCCCATGCCCATGCTCGTTCACGGTGGCCCTGGACGCGCAGGAGGCGGAGAAGAGATGGGCGGATTGCGGGGAATCAAACACTACATGCAACGGACTGCCATTCAAGGTCACCCCAGCACGCTCAGCGCCATCACCCTGCAGTACCAGCCAGGCGGAGCTCAGCCTGAAAGCGAACCGCACGTGTTTCGGAAGCACTTCGAGGAATTGAATGTGGGCGACACCGTCACCACCGCAAGGCACACGGTGACGGAAGCCGACATCGTCAATTTCGCCAACGTGTCCGGAGACCATTTCTATGCGCATGTGGACGAGACCAGCCTTGAAGGCACCATGTTTGAAGGTCGAGTTGCTCACGGATATTACATCCTGAGCAAGGCCGCAGGCCTCTTTGTCGAACCTCGGAAAGGCCCTGTTTTGCTCAATTACGGCATCGACGAATGCCGCTTCACCAAGCCGGTGTACCCGGGCACGACAATCGGAGTGAAGTTGACTGTGGTCGAAAAAATTGCTCAAGAACGACGTGAACCGGAAGACGTCGCCAAAGGCATTGTCCGGTACCGCGTGGAAGTGAATGACCACGAAGGCGACGTGGTGGCGGTCGCCACCATCCTCACGATGGTCAAAAAACTGGACCAAGGTCCCGACACGCTGTAACTCCATGGCGAACCGGAGCCTTCTCTCCTTCTTGGGGCTGAGTTTCAGCCTGCTCCTGGCCTGCGAAGTCGGACTTGCGCAGGACGACCTCGATTCGCTGGACGCGTGGGTGAGGGACATGCATCCCGACCCGTTCATTCGATGCGGGGAGCAGGCCTGGCTGGAAGCGCTCGACGAAACCCGCGAGTCATGGCTTGGGGCCAGTCCGAGCGAGCATGTTCGCCAAGTCAACGCACTGCTCCAGGTCTTGCGCGACAGCCACACTGCCGTCTCGACGAGCGACTGGATTTGGGACGTGGAATGGCAACATGGCACCGTGCCCGTTCGTTGGGCCATTGAAGGCCGGGCGCTTTGGGTTTTGGATTCAGGGGTCCCCGACCTCCCCGAGGAAGTGCGCGTGTTGAAACTCAACGGCCTCGACGCGGAGGACGTGGTCGACGCAGCCATGGACTTGTCGACGATGGAAGGCGACAGTTGGGGCGCAACAAGCCGAACCGCAGCGCACAACGTCACCTCGTGGGTGCTCGGAAGCACCGCACGCGACACGTTGGCGGTGACGTGGATCGACCCTTCCAGCGGTCTTGCCACTTCATGCGTGTTCCCGACCGTACCATGGCGCAAGGCCCGACGCGCCTGGTCAAGCATTTCGACCCGACGCCCCGTTGTTGATTGGACGTTTCCAGACGGATCGCACCTCACCAAATCCGACAACCGACGCGTCGATCGTGAGGACGAAAGATTGAGCGACGCAGGACGAGCACGACGCATCACCACGCACTGGGAAGGTGCCGCAACCTTGAAAATCACGTCGTTTTCTGCCGGTTCCTGGAGGCGCTATCACAGTCGCCTGAATCGGGGGTTTGCCGACTTGAAGAAGCTGGGATGCCCGCTTGTTTTGGACTTGCGAAGCAACCCCGGCGGGCAATCGCCGCGCATGGAAGCCCTCTGGAGGCACCTCGCGGCCGAACGCAGGCACCTCCCTTACGCTCTGGTGGCAAAGCAAAGCCAGGTTACCGCGCGTGCCAACGGGAAGCATTACCGAAGGCTGAAAAAACGGTGGGTGGACAAGCACCGTGAAACGTCCCCGGACGCTCAGTACATCTACACCATGGCCACGCTTCCGCTGGGTTCGACCGACACGCTTTGGTTTCCAAAGCAAGGTGTTCGAAGAGATGGCTATCGAGGTCCGTTGGCCGTATTGATGGACGGCGAATCGGCCTCTGCGTCGGTGTCGTTTGCTGGCGCCGTGCAAGAAAGCGGCCGTGGGTTGCTCGTTGGGGAAGCTTGTTTGGGGCCCTCCAACGGCACCATGGGCAACCCCTATTTTCGCGTGCTGCCCTTGTCGGGCATTGCAGTGAGCATTTCCACTGCAGTGTACATGGCGAAGCCCTGCGAAGCTTGGGACGCCACGCGCCCTGTGCAGGCTGACCTGCAGGTACCGGCCATGTGGAGAAGGGACAGCGGCTTGAACGCCGTCCTGAACGCCTGGATCACCTCGAACCAACGTGGGACGCCATGACCAAGCGGCTCGATCAAATTGCTGCAGGGGTATTCCTGGCGTTGAATTCAGGAATGTCCTGGGCGCAATTTGACGTCCTTCCGGCCACCGAATCCATGCGGGTGGTGCAAGACGTGGCCCGGTCCTTGGCTCTGCTCCCGGACGACGCTCAGCGCGTGCTTGAAGCTGCGCTTCCTTGGGACGCGTGTTTGGCCCATTGGAATGCCCAGAAAGACAGCCTGGAATCCGCGGACATCGGCGAAGAGGTCTCGCGCTCACGAGTCGATGGAGTACACGCTCGCGATGCTGAAGGGTCTTCGGTGCTCGCTTGGTCTGCCATGCAGCGGGGGACGGTGGGGCCTGGATGCTCCTTCTGTTGTTAGCG
>JBDQOS010000028.1:0-3713 GCA_040261075.1 Flavobacteriales bacterium | reverse complement strand
GAACAGGGTTTGTCGGTTGAAGGAAGAAAACGGGGCGACGGAAACGTATCCAAAGGCCACTTCGAGGGCGTTTTCTGCCCCCCAGCCGCGTGGGTTTCTATGCAGAAGTGTGGCGCCGAGTTTGGGTCCGTACCGCGCGTCGTTTCGCACCATGTCCAATTCGAGGCCCAGGTCGTGGGACGTCTCAGGAACCAAGGTGAAGTCGAGGTCCATGACAGCACGTCCTGGAAGCCCCACTTCGATTTCAGCCACCGCGGTATCCCACCTCATCGATTGAGTCATGGAGACACGATGAACCGAGCTGAGGCCGGACAGACGTGAGTACGTCGCAGCCAAGTTCTGCGGGTTGTAAACCGCCCCTTCCGTCACACCGACAAGGTGTTCCCAGACCTCACTTCTCAATTCGCCGGGTCGCGAAGCTGAATGGGGCATGGTTCCATTCCAAGTAACCGCACCGATTTTCACTTTGGGGTGCGGCTGAAGCCCCGAGGAATCCCCTGCAACGCCCGCCATCCAGGTTGCTTTTTGGGCGTCCCAAGGCAGGCAGGTTACGGTCAGGTGCACTCCTTGGGAACCCATGCGTCCCAACGTGTCAGCTTCAAACGTGACCAAACCACTGTGAAAGGTCGAATATCCCAGCGATTGAGCGTAGGCTGAAATGAGGTCTTGCGCTTCTTGCAATTTTCCCCGCTGCAAGGGCATGCCAAGTTGGAGGCCTGAAATCGCTTCAATTCTGCGTCCGGGCAACCCTGAACCTTGCGTGCGCCAAATCAAACTGTCAATGTGCCAACGGCTGCCCGGGGTCATGGTCAGTTCCAACATGGCCCCGCGTCGAACGCTGCGCCATGAAACTTCGACCTCTGCGTTCAACCACCCCTCCGCGGTGAGGCGATTTTTTAGCAACCGCGCATTGGCCAACGCCTCCTCATCAGACGGCTGTCTGCATCGGGCATCGATGCGTTCGTCGCCCTCGTGCCACCAAGGCCAAACCACGCCTCGCGCCGCCGGGCGGTGAGGCAGTGTGCTTTGCCACTCGTCGCGCAGAATGCGCGAGGGCGCCTCCCCTGAATTTCGAGCGACAAATATTTGAGTCTTTCGCCATTCCAATTTGGGAATCGGCTCTTGAGCCGTCGCTGGACCTGCGTAACTTGCGAGCACCATGGCCATCCCCAAAGCACTGCGGCAAGAAGTTCGCCAACTCAAGCGCCGATCCGAACGGTGGAACGCTCGAAAGATCATGGTCGAGGGTGAGAAGTGCATTCGGGAATTGTGCAAGAGTTCCTGGGACGTGGAACGAATCTACTTCACGCCCACTTGGGAAGATTCTGAATTTTGGAATTCTCCGGAAATCTCGGGAGAAATTGAGCGATGTGAAACGGGAGCGAAAGACATGGAGATCATGTCGGCGTTGAAGACCCCTCCGGGGTTGCTCGCTGTGGCTCATTTTCCGGAAGCAATTGACCTTCCATCGACCCCAGCAGGGACCGTCCTTTACCTCGACGAGCTCAAAGACCCCGGGAATGTGGGCACGTTGATTCGAGTGGCGGATTGGTTTGGTTTGGCCGGAGTTGTGCTGAGTCCGGGATCCGCAGACCCTTTGGGTCCGAAGGCGCTCCAAAGCTCAATGGGGTCCACGTTTCACGTGCCAACGCTAGTCCAGTCACTGGAGGACCTGCCTTCTGCCTACAAAACGCATGTCGTTGGGCTGGATGCCGGGGGCTCGGATTTGTTTTCAGGATCCATTGCCCAACCTTCCCTTCTTGTTGTGGGCTCTGAATCGCACGGGTTGTCAAAAAACGTGGTTGAGGCATGCCACGCAATTGCTTCCATCCCGGGAGCCGGAAGAGCCGAATCGTTGAACGCCTCAGTGGCCGGAGCCGTCGCGGTCGCAAGCTTTATCCAACAAGCTGTGTCGTAATTGCAGCGGTGCGGCGAGGCCTTGACACCACTTTCGAACAGCTTGTTCCCGCGACCATCCGCGTTCCTTAAGCGCGTCCTCTACGACGGACTTTCGACTATCCCATTGGGTGCGCTCTTCTGGAGTTGGTTCATGAATCAGTTCGCACACCGAATTGTCAAGGCCCAATTGTTCCGCTGCAATTCTTTGGTTGGGCCAAAGCCGCATACCTGCCATCAACCTTCTGTCGTAAGCCAAAGCCATTCCACGTTCTGGGCGAGAATCTTCGGTGGAGTGTTCCCACGACATGACACTTGAAAACTCCAGGTGTACACGCCCTTTCGCACCAACAAGGCCCGTCCACATGCTTAGCTCGTCCTCCCCGGGCACCTTGGAATACGCGCCCGACGTTTCGCGATGCAACAGCTCATTCACCTTGAACGCGTCGCATGGGTCCCATTCGTAACTGATGGACACTGGAACCACCTTCAGGCCGTTCCAGACGTTGGGGTCGCATCCTTGCGACAACGTTCGGACGAGTGCGGGTGCCGTAGAATCGTGGCCATCCTTCGCGCGCCCCTCTCGGTGAGCAAGCCAAACGGGCGTTCCCGAGGCCGTCGCCGATTGGATGTACGCCGCTGTTCGGAGGCTGTGCATGTAGCGTTCCCTCGCCGACCCCGACCGTTCGACCACGAAGCAGCGGTTGAGCCGAACCAAATCACTGACCCAAGCCGACCCCAACAGGTTGGAACCGATTCCAATCTCGGTTGATCCCCGTCCGTGATTGAGCAAGGCAACGTTGACCAAGGACGGGTCCAGCACGATGTCACGGTGGTTTGTCAAGTAAAGAAGCCCCTTGTCTAACGCTCCGTCTGCCGCATGCCAAGTCACGCCGTCGGTGGTTGCCTTCATCAAGCTCTCCAAGAAGGGTTTGACCACAACACCTTGAAATCCCTCAACGTCTGAAACACCTTGCCAATTCTCGCGAATGCGCTGAGCTTCTTCCAACGGAATCATTCGGCTCAAATCTCGAACCCAATCCCGCGATTCTCGGAGTTGAGTCAAGGCCTTCGTTGCCTCTGTGCCCGACAACGGGGCAATGTCTGAAAAGTCAGAAAAGCTTGCCTCCCCTTCAATCATGCCGCAAGATAGGTTGCCCCCTACCTTTGGCCAATGGGGTTTGAAGATCTGAAATTGAAAAGGCAATTTTTGAATGCTGTGGAGGAATTGGGGTACACTGCTCCAACGCCGGTGCAGGTTCAGGCCATCCCCAAAATTCTGGCTGGACAAGACCTCATTGGCGTTGCCCAGACGGGGACAGGGAAAACAGGCGCGTACGTCTTGCCGCTGCTGCAAAAGCTCAAGGGTCGCCAAGACGGCGTTCCGCGAGTGGCCATCTTGGTGCCGACCAAAGAACTGGCCCTTCAAGTCCACAACGCTGTGCAATCCTTTGCCGTCTTTACGGACATCCGTTCACTTGCTCTCGTCGGTGGCGTCGGGCCAAAGACTCAAATCGCGGCCTTGGAATTGGGGGTGGATGTTGTCGTTGCGACGCCTGGACGCTTTCTTGAGCTGTATCTGCGTGGCGCTCTTGTGACCAAGAAAATGACGGCCCTTGTTTTGGATGAAGCCGACCGAATGATGGACATGGGGTTCATGCCCCAGTTGCGTGACATTCTTGAGGTGGTTCCTCACAAGCGACAAAACCTCCTGTTTAGCGCCACCTTTCCTGCACGAGTGGAGCGATTGGCAGATGAATTTTTGTTGTGGCCCACCCGAATTGAAGTCACTCCGGAAGGCACCCCGGTAACCACGG
>JBDQOS010000027.1:0-10246 GCA_040261075.1 Flavobacteriales bacterium | reverse complement strand
TTCTTGCTGAAGCAACGCATTTCCGGCAACGACGGACCGGCCGACACGGCGTAGGTCGGGTTTGTTGGTCCGTTTACCCGGTCGAGCTCGGCCACTTCAAAGCCCGCGCGCTTCATCGCCGCCACCGTGCGGAGGTTGCATGCCGTGGCTTCGGTCCCTCCGCTGAAGGTTGAGACTCCCTTCAAGCCTGCCGCGTCCGCGCCCACCTGGGCCCAAACCTGCGACAAGTGACTCCGCCGGCTGTTGTGCGTGCAGATGAAAATCAACTCCGCAGGACGTCCTTCGACCACCGCCTCTGCGACCCAACTCCCCAAGGCGCGGAGTTCAACTTTGCGCTCCGCTTCAATGCCGGCCGTGTCGGCAAGCAAGGCTTGCGCGGTGGCAGCCAAGTCGGAATGGAGCGAGGTGAAATTCATCGTCGGAGCTGGTTGAGGCGAAACGACCCGGATGGAGCTCCAAATCGCTGCCAGGAGAGAGAACATGGCCATCAAACGCATGCTGCAAAAGTCCTCCGCATTTTCGCGTCGCCTTCAGAGGCGACGTCAAGAAATCGTGAAGATTGTCACTCCGACAACCGTGCGTGGTCCAAGCGGACCTCGCCGAAGAGGTCGTCAAACCCCACGACACGTCCCTTGACCTGAATGTCGCCCTTGGGCGGCGTTGAGGGTGCTGAACCGGGATCCCAAGTGACGACGATGCCGTGCTCCAACACCACGCCCGACTCCGAGCCAGAAGCCACCGTCCCGGACACCGCCACGACTTTTTCTTGCCATTGGCTGTGCTGGTCGGCAGGGTGCGTGGTGTACCACGTCGCAAGCTCTTCGGCTTCCCACGAACGCGCAACTTCCTGCCCCGAATAGTCCTTGTGCGGCTTGTTGTATTGGGTGTAAACCACCACCCCCACGGCCACCGCAGCGGCCAAAAGGATCGCCAATGTTCTTTTCATGGTTCCAAAGTCGGGATTTGGAATGAAATCAGCAACTGGTCGTCCGTGGCGGGGCTTTCGCCTTGCCACGAGGTGAGCCACGTCTTGATGAATTCGTGCTGGTCCTTGGGAGGCAATTCGGCCAAAAGCAACACGAGCGTGCGCAGGCCCTTGAGTTTCAATTTTTGGTCTTTGGGGCCTCCAAACTGGTCGGACACGCCGTCAGAAAACATGAAGATGGAATCTCCAGGACGCACCTGCAACGTGGTTTCCACGAAGGGCAACTGCCGCCAGTACGCACCTCCAATCGAGCGCGAGGTCCCTTTAAATTCAAGCAACTTCCCGTCTCGCACGACCCAAAGCGGACGCTTGGCGCCGGCAAATCGGACATGGCTGAGCTTGCGGTTGTACGCCAACACACCGAGATCCAAGCCCATGCCAATGGCGCGCATGCGATGCACGTCGCCGTTCATCATGGCTGCTCGAAACTTTTCGTCAAGCCGGGTCAACAAATGCGCAGGACCCGAAGCCCGGTGCATGGCCTGCCACATCTTCTCGCGGGCAAGCACGGTCATCAGCGCTGCGCTCATGCCATGACCTGTGCAATCGCACGCCGCCAAATACGCCATGTCGTCTCGCTCTGCCACAAACACAAAGTCCCCGCTGAGCTGATCCATCGGGCGGTCGTACACCATGCATTCCGGAAAAAGTGCGTTGAGTTGCTCCTCTGTCGGGGCCATCATGGATTGGATGGACCGTGCGTATTGCATGTCCTCGATGGACTGCTGGTAGCGCTGCTCGATTGATTCGTTGTGCGTGAGGAGAGAGGTGTTCACGAAAAAGATTGTTCGTTCAACCAAGATACGGCTTTTTCCTCAGCCCAAATCGTGGTAGCTTCCACCCCATGAAACATGCTTCTCTCTTCGTCCCTGTCGCTCTTGTTGCCTTGATGGCACTCGTCGCTTCGTCCTCTGGCGTAGCCGAAGAACAAGGCCGTGACCGCACCGGTGCTCCGGGTTCTGACCCCGTTTGCACGAGCTGCCACAACAACGGCACAGCTTCCATTTCAGCCTCGTTTGAAATTTTGGACTGGAACACGGAAGAGGCGGTGACCGAATACCTGCCTGGCCAAGACTACCTCGTGCGGATGGTCGTGGCCGGCGGGGACGCGAGCTTGAACTACGGAGTGCAGGCGACGGCCGTCCTCGGCGACGAAAGCAACGCCGGGACGTTCACCGCGGTTTCCTCGAACGCCCAGCTCGAAGACGTCGGCGGACGGCACATCGTGGAACACAGCGCGCCCAGTGCCGCGAACGTGTTTGACGCGACGTGGACGGCGCCCGGTGCCGGATCCGGCACGGCCGACTTTTACATGAGCGCCCTGGCCGTGAACGGCAACGGAGCCACCTCAGGCGACACGTACGCGGCCGGCACCCTGAGCCTTCCCGAAGCCACGGGAGACGGCCTGGGCACGTCTCTTGATCTCGCGTGGGAACGGCCGGTGCAGTCCATGCCCGGCACGTGGAACTGGACGGCTCCCGTGGCGGGCCGCCTCGTGGTGACGGACCTCGCGGGCCGCGTTCTTCGCGCGGAAACGCTTGCGTCCCTACAAGCAAGCTCGTGGACCTCTTCGGGCGTGAGCGTGGTTAGCTTCGTGAACCGCGACGGCGCACGTCAATCCTGGAAGTTGGCTGCACGTTGAGCGACGCGACAGAAGACCGGAAAATTTATTCGCTTTCCCAACTGGGGGAAAGCCTGAAGCGCACCCTCGAGCAGGTGACGCAGGGCCGCGCCCTGTGGTTCAAGGCGGAAATCGCCAAAGTTTCGCGGAGCCCGTCCGGACACGTGTACCTCGAATTGGTGGAGGAAGTGGACGGGCGCAGGTTGGCCGTCATGCGCGGCACCCTTTGGAAATCCCAGCACGACGTGGTGCGGGAGTCGCTCGGGGACATGGCCGACCGGGTTTTGGCCTCGGGAACCGAAATCGTGTTCAGCGGCAAAGTCAACTACCACCCCGTGTACGGCGTAAGTCTGGTGCTCGAAGAGATCGACCTGTCGGCGATGATCGGCGAGGCAGAGCGTCGCAAACAGGCCACAATCGCCGCGTTGAAAGCCGAGGGAGCGTTCGGTGTGAACGGCGAACTCCCCCTGCCTCGCCTTGCCCAGCGCGTGGCCCTCGTAGGCTCACCGGGAACCTCGGGGTTCCGGGATTTTGGGGTGCATTTGTTGCGCAACGAGTGGGGAGTCGGCTTTGAGGTGGAGGTCTTTGCCGCGACGGTTCAGGGAAAGGAGGCTCCTCCCACCCTGGTCGCCGCGCTCGAGAGAGCCCAAGCCTGGGATCCCGACGTGGTGGTGGTGGTGCGCGGCGGCGGATCTACGCTCGACCTCGACGCGTTCAACGACCTCGAGCTCTGCCGGGCTGTGGCCCGTGCCTCGAAGCCGGTCCTGACCGGAATCGGGCACGAGACCGATCTGAGCGTCGTCGACCTTGTCGCCCACCGTCATTTCAAAACCCCGACAGCCGTGGCCGAATTTCTCGTAGACCGCCTCGTCGCGGAACGGTCCCAGCTCGCCGAGTGGAGCCTCGGCATGGGACAGCGCGTGCAACAACGCCTGAACTGGGAGCGCGAACGGCTCGCGAAGGACCTCCAAACCTTGCGGCTCCAACCCCGACAACTCCTCGCCGCCGAGGCGTTGCGGTTGACGCACGCCCGCGAACGTCTCGCCAGTTCTGCCCAACAAGCCCTCGAACGTCACCTTCAGCGCATGGCCTTCCTCGCCAGCACCGTGGATGCCCTGAATCCAGAAAAGACGTTGGCCCGAGGTTTTGCGGTGGCGCGCAAGGACGGTCGGGCGGTGCGGGACGCGGGGGATTTGGCCTTGAACGACCTGCTGAACCTCCGTTTTCACAAAGGCCAAGCGGAGGTCACGGTGACCCGCGTAACTTCGGACTCTGATGAGTGACACCTTGGACCCCAACCTGACGTACGACGCCGCCGTACAGGAACTGCAAGACATCCTGAGCCAATTGCAAGGGAGCGAGCTTGGAATCGACGAGCTCACGACCAAGTTGCAGCGCGCCGGAAAGCTCCTCGATTACTGCCAAGGAAAGCTCACAAAGACCGAGGCCGAGGTTCAAGCAGTGCTCAAACGACTCGGCCTCGACAGCGCAGAGTAAAGGCGTCTTGGAGACGCCTGGGAAATCAGTTTTCTTTCAGCTTGTCCAAAATGGCACTGGCTCCTTGTGCGCCACCCGGTCCTGACGACTGGCTGTTCGCAGCTTCCTCTTGGACGCGAGCCTGGACCTCTTTTTTGACGTTGGTCATGACTTCGGTAAGCTCCATGAACTCGGGGCATTTGCCCATGACGAGGGAGTATTCGCGGTCGGAATCCACGTTGCCCGTGGGCTTCATGCAAGGCAACATCATCTGAGCGATTTGGATGTTCAGCTCCTGAGCTGTTATGCGTTCCGTGCTGTTCAACGACTCGAGCAGCCCGGACATGGCCTCCAAATTCTCCGACACGCATGTGCAAGGCTCACCGCGTTGTTCAATGGCTTCTTCCAAAAGCGACACGCTCGGCTCTGGCGCCGCTGCTTCCTCGGCCACCTCGGCCCCGCCGCAACTGGCCAACATTGCGGCACAGGCCACCAGGCCCAGTTGCCACCAAGAGGATCTTTTCATGTTCATGTTTTCGTGTGAATGGGGGTTGATTAATCTTCTTTTTGAATCACGATGACGCGCTTTTCCACGCGCACCTGGCCGTCCCGGGCCTGCTCGTCCAGCTCGACTTCGACTTCGTATTCGTCGCCGTTGCGCACCACGTTTGCCGTTCCGCCGCCTGGCAATTCGAAGACGGTGTCGCCTTCAAATTCAGTGTCGGCAAGCAAGGCAACTTCCACCTGGGCCTCGCCGTCCTCGACCCAATGAAATTCACCGTGGGCGTGAGGACCACGGGGACCGTGGCCTCCCGGAGCCGTCACCCTGCCGAGCAAAAATCCCAGAATGAGGAATGCGGCACTGAAAAGAAGGAGGTACGTGTTTTTGGCTTCCATAGGTCGTCGCGTTTCAGGCAAAGATGCGTTGCACTGCTGCGCTGCACTGCGCAGACCTGCGAAGTTGTCCCAACCGGATTGTTCAATGCGGCAAGGGTCCGCGCGGCATGCCGCGTCCGCCCCAAAACTCGCCCAGCGTTGCTGCCGTTACTCCGGGCACGTCTCGTTGAAGCGCGTCAAGAAAACGAGCAAATCCTGGGTGTCGACGACCGCGCTGTTGTCCATGTCGTAGGGACCTGTCCACCCAAATCCATACGCCGTCAAGAACAAGATCAAGTCGCCTGACCCGCACGTTCCGTCCGCGTTGAAGTCGCCCAGGCATTCGTCCGAAGGCAAGAAGCCGTCTCCTCCAAACTCCATGGCCCATTGAGGAAAAACAATCGTCTCGGCGTAATGGAACGCGTTGCGTCCCACGTGTTTTCCAATCAGGCGCCCCGGCGCGTCGTCCATCGGCGGGTGAATGCCGCCCCACATCCGGCTCAACGCGCTCTCGTTCGACGCGTCCATGAACGTGGCCCATTGCAAATTGAAGCTCGTGCTGGGACCGTCCTCAAACACCAAGAACTGGTTCATCGTCGCCGGCCACTCCGCCAACCCGCCGGGCCAGTAGGGCGAACCTGTCAAGAGCTCAAGCAACTCGGCCGCCGCGCGCGAAAACGTGCTGTGACCGCTGACGTAGCCGGCAAACGGCGGCGTCACGAAGCTCGGTCGCTGGTACGGCCACCAGCGGTCGGCCAAGATCCAGTCCACGCCCGCCTCGTCGATCAAGGGCACTTCGATGTAGTCCGGCCCCTTCCAGCATCGCACCTTGACCTTGCCAACTTGGTCTTCGCCGTCGAAGAACGACAAAGGGTCGGTGTCGTCGACCAATTCAATCAACCCCGGGATGAGGGGCAAGCCGGCCGGGTGGTAATTGGGGAGGCTGGGGTCGGTGCTTTGGCCGTGCTCTGCCATGTAGCGGAGGGCCGAGACGGGGCGGGAATAATCGTAGTAGCCCTTGACGCTCCAGGAAGAAATCGCGCAATCGTGCATGGCGCCGCCGAGCGCGAGGTACGACTTGACGTCAAATTCCAAGTCCTCGATGATCGGACCTTGGCCTCGCCACCGGTGCGCTCCGGATTCGCCGTCCAAGATGAATTCGTTGAGCAGCGTGAACCAGTGCCCTGGAGGCGTTTCTGAATCCGGACCGTCCGCCCAGAACTCCGCAATCACCCGGCCGTAGTCTCCCCGAGGCACAATTTCCGGCTCGTACGGCTCCCCTGTGAACGGGTTCACCTCGTAGCCCTGCCCTCCAAAATTGCCCTCGGCGTCGTACCACGACACCAAGCCCCCGTTCTCCCAGGCGTAGAATTGGTCAAAATCCTCGGTCGCAGGAATGCTTCCGTCGTACTTCAACGACGCGGGGCTGATGTCCCACATGACGCCGTCGGACGGGTCGAGGTGTTCGGACCAACGCAGCACCATCCCGTGGTTCCACTTCCAAGGGTCTTCGAAACCCGTGTATTCGTTGGTGTCGAGGTACACGGGAGGTCCGGGGTTGTGCCAAACGTTGTAGGTGCAGCCGTCCCGGTCCAAGGCCGTCACGTTGGAGTCGCGCAGCGCAAATCCGGTCACTTCACCCCATTCGGGCCCCAGGAACGGAGGCGTTTCGGTAAGCAACTCCCCGCTTTGGTCAATCGCGAAGCTCAGCTCCACCGCCTGCCAGCGGTTGGGGTTGGTGAGTCCGTTGGTGCCGGGTTCTTCCGGACGAATGTTGGGCTCGGATTGCTCGTAACAGAGGTTGGCGTAGTCGTTGGCTTCGTTCGAACCGTCGGTCATGCCGTACGCGAGGAGTTGCTCGGCGAGGTAGTTCCCCAATGCCGGAGCGCCGTAGGTCGCGTAGTCCGTGGACACAAAAGCCGTGTCCAGTTCCTGCAGAATCATCTGGAAGTAGATGTTGTCCATCGTCGACTCCGCTTGCGGGCTGTTGGCGTAGCGGTGCTTCACGAGGCGGTACGTCGCGTAACTCAGCGCCACCTCTTGGGCTTCCTTGCGATCTGCGAGATCTGCGGGAATGTCCAGCGAGGCCAAATCAAACGGGCACGTGTACCCGTCGTACGTCTTGCCCAAGAACACCGTTTCCGAAAACGTCGTGTCGTAAGCCGCCCAGCAGTCGTACATCAAAATGCTCGAGTGGTAGAGGTTCCGGGCGTGCACCGTCGGCCGCGCAAAGTCGTTGCGGATGGCCTCGAGCACTTGCTCGTTCCATTGGTGGGCGACGGTGTGGTTTTGGGCCAAGCCTGCGAAGGCAGAAAGCCAAGTGGCACTTCCAACCACCAACAAGCGCATGGCGTGAGAATAGGACGGGTTCATGTCAGTTCGAATGCAAGAACAATCTGTAAACCTCCAATTTACGGCTTTTTTGCGCGAAACAATTGTGACGTCTGCCGCAAACAGACAAGCCCCTGGCATTTTTAGACGCGTTCCAAATCAACCAAACCCTGTCTCCCGAGGGGATTAAGACTTTCTCTCTTCCTACCTTAGGGTCATGCTCTCCAAAAAAGCGCAATACGCCTTCCGCGCCCTCGGAACGCTCGTTCGGGCGGACCTCGCGCGTCGTTCTCAGGAATCGGACGTGGACGCCGCGGCGTCAGACACCCCCACCTCCATCACAGAAATCGTGAAGGTGCACCCCATGAGCACCAAGTTCCTGGAGACCATCTTGCTTGACCTCAAGCGCGGCGGCATTTTGGGCTCGAAAAAAGGCAAGGGCGGGGGCTACTACCTAATGAAGCACCCCGAGGACACCCCCCTGGCGCAAGTGATCCGAATCCTCGACGGCCCCATTGCTCCCCTGCCATGCGTGAGCTTGCACTTCTACGAGCGCTGTGTGGATTGCAACGAAGCCGTGTGCGGCCTGAACCGCCTGATGTCGGAAGTGCGCGACGCAAACCTCGCCGTGTTGGAACAGCGATCTTTGGCGGATTTGGCCGTCGATCCCGATGCGCCTGTTGCGAAGAGGTAAGCCTTCTTTCTTTTCGTAAAAACCTTTTTCCTACCGGAATAGTAGGAATTTCGAAATGTTGACGTACCTTTCGAGGTATGTCGACGTTGCCCCTCCTTGTCAGCACCGACGCCGTCACGGCGCTTCGCCAGCTCTGCGAGCAGTTTCCAGGGCAGGTGGTCTTCACCACGTCCTTGGGCCTTGAGGACCAAGCCCTGACGGACTTGATCTCGCGCCACGACCTGCCCGTCAAGCTCGTCACGCTCGACACGGGCCGGCTCTTTCCCGAGACGTACGACCTCATCGACCGGACGCGCAGCAAGTACCGCAACCTCGACCTCACCTCCTATTTTCCCGACACCGCGTCGCTGGAGGAATTCGTGAACGAGCAAGGCATGTCGGCCATCTTCCGAAGCCTTGAAGCGCGAAAAACCTGCTGCCGCATCCGAAAAATCGACCCGCTGAAGCGCGCGCTCGACGGGGCAGCTGTCTGGGTCACCGGACTTCGTGCAGCCCAAAGCGACAACCGCGCTTCCCTCCCCCGCCTCGAACGGGACGGCATGACCGGCCTGGTCAAATTCAACCCGCTCCTGGACTGGACCGACGCGGAGCTCGACACGTACGTGAACTCACACAGCGTCCCCACGAATCCCCTGCACCGCAAGGGATTCCCGTCCATTGGTTGCGCCCCCTGCACCCGTGCCGTCCTCGAAGGCGAGAACCCTCGCGCCGGACGCTGGTGGTGGGAGCAGTCCTCGAAGGAGTGCGGCCTGCACAAGGGCTGACGCACTGGTCGACGGCATTGGAATCCCTTCAGGCGGGCACCTACACACTCGACGTGATGGCGTCAGGCGTGCCGCTTGGATCCACGCGTGTGGTGGTTTTGGAATGAGCGTGCGCGTTACCTTGCGCTTATGAAGCCAAACCCCTCATCCCTCAAAAGGTCGCCTCTCCGGGCGGCCTTTTTGGTGTGCTTTGGTGCCATGATCGGAAGCTCCCTCACGGCCCTTGCCCAACCGGCTGAATTTGCCTTCACGCCCACCAATTCGAGCGGGACGTTTTACGGGCAGGCTCAAGTGAATGGGGTGCCGGCCAACGCCAACGATTGGATTGCGGCAATGGACATGGCAGGGAATTGTGCCGGAGCCGCACAGGTGGTGATGAACGACGGACTGGCCTACATCAACCTGCCCATCTACGGGGACGACATGACGACGTCCACGGTGGACGAAGGCATCACGGGAAGCGAAGAATTCACTTTGCACCTGTGGCGGGCAGCTTCGGGAAACATCTTGACGTATCCGGGATTTGACGCCATCCAGCCCTTTACCGGGTGGTCCAACACCAACGGCGCGCCCATGCCCGGTTTTGACGACCCCAACGAGGTGTACAACTTCGGTGAAACGGCCCAGCCACCGTCGATCAGCGGGCCGGAGACGACGTGCCTCGATGCGGAACCGTTCGCCTTGGCCACGGCTCCTGCGGGGGGCTTCTTGACGGGGCCCGGGATTGTGGGAGACCTCTTTGACCCTGCCGCGGCCGGCGAAGGCACGCACACCGTGGATTACATCGTCGACGGCGTGATTGCCAGTTGGACGTTGACGGTGTTGCCCGCCTTCGACGCGACCATCTTGACGGTCGGACCTTTCTGTGTCAACGACGCAGCGGTGACCTTGGAAGCCGCGACAGAGGGCGGGACATGGACGGGTGACGGGGTGTTCGGCGCAGTGTTCGACCCTGCCTTTGTGACCCCTGGAACAGTCAACCTCACCTACGAACTTGGCGAATCCGGAGAGGCGTGCTACGACTTCGACCAACAAGCCGTAACTGTGTATCCCGCACCCTCCGAGCCCATGGTGGAGCTCATCCAGCCCTTGCTCGACGGAACGTTTCACGTCGTCGTGTGGGACCAGCCCGGGGTGACCTTTGAGTGGTTCGACGCATTGGGCAACCTGCTTGCCACGGGCGACACCCTGTACAACTACTTCGAGGATCCCTTCGAAGTGATCGCCACCAACACCTACGGTTGCACCGCAAGCCTCTCGACCACATTGATTTTTCCAGGAGTCTTCGACCTACGGGAAGTCCCCTTCACGTGGTTGAATCCAACCACAATCGAAGTTCCAAGTGGAGTGGAACGTGCCTCGCTCTGGGATGTTCAAGGGCGGCTTCTGTGGTCAGATACGTTTGCTGGCGTGTCGCGCATTGAACTTCCACTTCACAACGGGGACGGGTGGCGGTTGGTGACGATGGAACTTGCGGGTGGCGGCGTTGCGCGCGTGGC
>JBDQOS010000026.1:0-2800 GCA_040261075.1 Flavobacteriales bacterium | reverse complement strand
CTACCTGGACAGCGTTGCCACCTGGCAGACGTTCATTGAGGAAAACAGCCTGGACCCCCGGGCGCCCAGCGCTCACATCGGCATGATCGAGACGCTCACCGAAGCGGACTTCCTCCAGCCTGGGACCGCCCAAATCGCGGCCGGCTACGTCCTCTACGGCTCGAGCACGATGCTCGTCTACACCACCGGCACGGGCGTGAACGGGTTCACCCTCGACCCCGCGGTCGGGGAGTTTTTCCTGTCCCACCCGGCGATGACGTTTCCACAGCGCGGCACCACGTACAGCATCAACGACGCCGTCAAGGCGAAGAGCGGTCCGGCCACCCAGGCCTTCATCGACGGGTGCCGCGAGGCGGTGGACGCCGGCTTCCGCGGCCGGTACATCGGCTCGCTTGTCGCGGACTTCCACCGCAACCTCATCCACGGAGGCATCTACCTCTACCCCTCGACCACCGACAATCCGGACGGCAAGCTCCGGCTCCTGTACGAATGTGCGCCCCTGGCCTGGATTGCCGAGGAAGCCGGGGGGAAGGCCGTGGACGACCGCGGGCGCATCTTGGACAAGGTGCCTGCGTCGCTCCACGAACGCACCCCGTACTACGTCGGCACCCGGCACCTCGTCGAGGCACTCGAGGCCTGCCGCCTCGCCCCCGCGGACGACTTCGCCACGAAAGCTCCTCAGAGGGCGCAGGACGCTTCCCCCGTCCCGTAACTTTGCCGCCCATGCGGCCGGCTGACCTCCTCCAGTTCTATGTGCGCGATCCGAGAAACGGAGCCCTTCGCGGTGCTCTGTCGCAGCCTGGAACCAAGGTGGAAATGCACGGCGCAGTGGGGTCGGCGGTGGCCCTGAGCGTCGCCGGATTGCTCAGCCACGAGGACGAAAAGGCCAATCCAAGGCACCACGTGTTTGTGCTGGACGACAAGGAACAGGCGGCCTACTTCATGAACGACCTGCAAGCTGTGCTCGAGGATTCGAGGCCGGTGCTGTTCTACCCCCGTTCGGCGCGTGTGCCCTACGCCGAGGCGGAGACGGTGGAGAACGCCAACATTGCGATGCGGGCGGAGGTGCTGAACGAGATCAACGGGGGGCGCGACGGGCTGTGCATCGTCACCTTCCCCGAGGCGTTGGCCGAGCAAGTCATCACCCGAAAGGAACTGAGCGACCAAACCTTCACGATCTCCCTCGGCGAATCCTACACCATGGATTTCCTCGACGAGGTACTCTTGGCCTACGAGTTTGAGAAGGTGGACTTCGTCTACGAACCCGGGCAGTACAGCATGCGCGGCGGCATCGTCGACATCTTCTCCTTCAGCTTCGACCACCCGTACCGCATCGAGTTCTTCGGCGACGAGGTGGACTCCATCCGGAAGTTTGACCCCACCTCGCAGTTGAGTGTGGCCAAAATGACGCGCGCCACTGTCGTTCCCAACGTCGGCAACTCCCGCCTCCACGAAGCCCACGAACCCTTCTTCAGCTTCCTGCCCCCCAGCTCCGTGCTCTGGATGGCCGACGCGAAGCGCTGTGAAACGGGACTCGACAAGGCCATGGAGCGGGCACGCACCCACTACGACCGCTTGAGTGGCGAGGTGAAGCGCACCCCGCCTGAAGAGTTGTTCCTCGACGGCGAGCACCTCGAAGGGTTGCTCGAGCCGTTCTCGGTGGTGGAATTTGGCGGCGGCACGACGTGGGCCAACCGGATGATCTTGAAGTACGGGATGTCCGCGCAGCCCGCCTTCAACAAGCAGTTTGACCTGATCGCTTCCAACCTGCGGTCCAACCACAAAAACGGCTACGTCAACGTCGTCGTCAGCGGTCAAGCGACGCAACTCGAGCGCCTCCACGACGTCTTCCACGACCGCCTCGAAGAGGGCGAGGAACCCGTGCCCTACAAGCCCATTCCGATGGAGCTCAGCGAGGGGTTTGTGGACAAGGAGCTCAAGATCTTGGTCTACACCGACCACCAGCTGTTTGAGCGTTACCACCGCTTCCGTTTGAAGGAAGGCTTCCGAAAGAACAAGGAGGCCTTGACCATCAAGGAGTTGATGTCGCTCGAAGTCGGGGACTTCGTGGTCCACATCGACCACGGCATCGGCGAGTTCAGTGGGCTCCACAAGATTGAGGTCAACGGGAAGATGCAAGAGGCCATCCGCCTCACCTACCGCGGCGGGGACGTGCTTTACGTGAGCATCCACAGCCTCCACCGAATCTCGAAGTACAGCAGCAAGGAGGGCACCCAGCCTAAAATCAACAAGCTTGGGACCAACACCTGGGCCAAGACCAAACAGAAGACCAAGGGCCGCGTCAAGCAGATCGCCTACGACCTCCTGCAGCTCTACGCCAAGCGGAGGTCCGCACCAGGACACGCCTACCCGGAAGACGGCTACCTGCAGCACGCGTTGGAGGCGAGCTTCATGTACGAGGACACCCCCGACCAAAACGCGGCCACCCATGCCGTGCGCGAAGACATGCTCAAGTCCACGCCCATGGACCGCCTCGTGTGCGGGGATGTAGGCTTCGGGAAAACAGAGATCGCGATTCGGGCGGCCTTTCGGGCAGCCTGCGACGGCAAACAAGTGGCCGTGCTCGTGCCGACGACCATCTTGTCGATGCAGCACTACAAGAGCTTCAGCCGACGACTGCGCGACTTCCCTGTCAGTGTGGAATACATCAACCGCTTCAAGACCGGCAAAGCCTTGACCGAGACGCTGAAACGCGTGGAGGCCGGCGAAGTGGACATCCTCGTCGGAACGCACGCGCTGGTCGGAAAGCGCGTGAAGTTCAAGGATTTGGGGTTGTTGG
>JBDQOS010000025.1:0-5387 GCA_040261075.1 Flavobacteriales bacterium | reverse complement strand
GAAATGGTTGTAGTGGCGCGCCATGAAGGGGCGCAAAAATCCTGTTGAGTTCATGACCGAGGGGTTGGGTTCAAAGCGTACGTCAGCATTTTGTAGACCAGTTTAGCCGCGAGAAAATCGCTCGGGGCGCTGTGCTCGTTGGCGGCGAGCTCCACCACGTCCATCCCAACCACGTTGCCGTGTTGCGAGGCAAGGCGAATGAGGCCGGTGACCTGATGCCACGTCAAGCCGCCTGGCTCCGGGGTTCCGGTATGAGGGACAAACGCAGGGTCAAACGCATCGAGGTCCACGGTGATGTAAAGCGGCACGCCGCGCTTCCCGAGGGCCGCCAACGCTTCCGCCATCCAATCTTCGTCCGGATGGTGATGGCAATCGTCCCCTGTGAACAAGCATCCGGACTGAATGAACTCGCGTTCCGAGGCATCCATGCTTCGGATGCCCACCTGCACGAGCGTGCAATTCCGTGAGGCCCAATGAACGGCACACGCGTGGTTGCACTCCGAACCGTGGTAACTCGGACGCAGATCCGCATGCGCGTCGATGTGAAGCACCGCCAATTCCGGGTGAGCCGCATGGCATGCTTGGATGGCGCCAATGCTCACGCTGTGCTCCCCACCAAGAACGAAAGGCATCTTGCCTGCGCTGAGAACCTGCGACACGGCTTCGCGAACCGCCGTGGTCATCGCCTCGGGCGAGGCATCTTCCGTGATGTCTGGGGCCACCCAAATCCCCTCGCGATGAACCTCGGTTCCGGTCTCGATGTCGTAGACCTCCATGTTGTCTGTGGCGTCAAGCAAGGCTTTCGGACCTCGGTCTGCTCCCTTGCCCCACGTGCTGGTGCCGTCGTAGGGAACAGGCAGAATCGCCACTCGGGCATCCTTGAAGTTCACTTGGGCCTCGGGCAGGTCGGAGTACACGCGTGCGCCGAGCGAAGAAGATTCAATCATGGCAGTTCAGTTTGGGCTGCAGGAGCAGCGTAACCCAGCAACGACAACACTTGTTCTGAAGGTTGAGCAGGACAAAACTCCCGGCACTCAAACCCGCCCTCGTTCGTGTCGTCGATCAAAATGTGACGAAGGCCGGGCATCAAGCAGTGGTGCACGCCTCCGTGCCCTCCAATGTTGTCCTGGTAGGCTCCCGTGTGGAAAAAGCCGAGGTAAATCGGGTCGTTCTCTTTGAATGTGGGGAGGTAGATGGCGTTGAGGTGCTGCTCGGAGTTGTAGTAGTCATCGCTGTCGCACGTCAAGCCTCCGAGGAAGACGCGTTCGTACGGGTCCATCCACCGGTTGAGCGGGAGCATGAGGAAACGGTGGTTGACCGCCCACGAATCGGGAAGCGTGGTCATGAAGGACGAGTCGATCATGTTCCAGCGCTCGCGGTCGTTCTGGCGTTTTTGGTGGAGCACCTTGAACAACGTGGCGCCCGACTCCCCCACCGTGAACGACCCAAACTCCGTGAAGATGTCTGGATGAGGGACCCCCGCCGCGTTGCAGCGCATGGCCACCTGCTCGAGGATGGCCTCGAACATGTACGCGTAATCGTACTCAAACGCCAAGCTGTTTTTGGTCGGGAGTCCGCCGCCAATGTTCAGCGCCGTGAGCGTGGGGCAGATTTGACGGAGTGCCACGTACAAGTCAAGCGCCTTGTTCAACTCGTTCCAGTAGTAGGCGGTGTCGCGAATGCCCGTGTTCACAAAAAAGTGGAGCATGCGCAACGTCAGAAGCGGATGGTCCTTGATGGCCTCTTTGTACAACGGTGCAATGCGGTTGTAGCCAAGCCCCAAACGCGAGGTGTAAAACGCAAATTTGGGCTCTTCTTCGGTCGCAATTCGGATGCCAATGTCCATGGGGCGGGTCGCATTGGCACTGAGTCGCTTCCACTCGTCCAGGTTGTCAATGACCGGGGTCAACCCCTCCAAACCAGCGTCTCGGAGCTCCAACATGCGCGCCATGTAGTTGTCCGTCTTGAAGCCGTTGCAAATCACCCGAGATTCCTTGCGCATGTCTCCGCTCCGAACGAGGTGATCCACGATGTCCAAATCGTAAGCCGACGATGTCTCAATCAACGCTCCGTGCTTCAACACCTCCTTGGTAACGTGATGAAAGTGGTTGCTCTTGGTGACGTAGCAGTAATGGTAGTCCCCTTCGAAACCCACCTTGTCAGCAGCCGCCTTGAACCACCCCTTTGCGCGGCCGATGTTCTTTCCGATGATGGGCAAATACGTGATGCGAAGTGGGGTGCCAAACTCTTCCACCAATTGCATCATCGGGATGCCGTGAAACGCGAGTTCCCCCTCGCTCAACTGGAATTCCTCTTGAGGCCAGTCAAAACTCTGGTCAATGAGGTCGAAATATTTTGTTTTCAATGCATTAAGCTCAATATATTCAACAAAAGAATGAATAAGAGTTCACCGAGAACTCGGCGTCATTTCAGCGTTGAATTCAGAGCCGTCGCGCAAAGGCTCGACGAGACGCATGGCGTCGTGCCCGCTTCCAGAGAAGCGATTCTTCGTGGGCAAAATCGAGGGCGCGTGACATGATGCTTTTGGCCTTGCACATCGCTAAGGCGGGGCAAACATGAATCATTTTTTTTCAGATTGACCCGGCCGACGACAATTTTTTTTCGGCGGAGTCAACTTTCACGCACTCAACAGCTTGACATGCCACGTGATTTCAGCCGTCGCCACCACCTCTCCTTCCGCATCCAACACGCGCGACTCGAGCACAAACGAAGCCTTCCCTTCCTTGCCCAAAGCCTCGTGCAATTCACCCCGCGCCTCCTCCGACATGAGCGCATGAGCCTGGCACTCGGATTCCGCACGACGGACGTAGGTCATGTTCAGGTTGGACATGATCAACCGAGCTCCTCCAATGCCCAGAACGCTCAGCACAGTGAGACCCGAGGCGTATTCAGCAGCCGTCGCAAGGGCGCAGGCGTGCATTGTTCCGAGGTGATTCAAATTCCTGCGCCGTCGCGGCAAGACCACGACACACTCGTCCTCACTCACCTTCGTCACCCGCAATCGGTGCGGACGGTTGAACGGAATCACCTCTTGCATCGCCCGACTCAACCACGACGTGTTGCCCGCCTGGGCCTTCTCAAATTGGCGGTTGAGCCAACGAACTTGGGCCGTTGAACCCCTCACGTCAAACGGCCGTGAGCGCCTCGGAAGTTGCCTCCACGGCCTCCGCATGGCACAAGCGGTCCACCGGGACCTCGTTGCACACGCTCCAAGCCATACGTTCCACCCGAAGCTCAGCTGTCGGTTCGCCCTGGCTTTGTGCGAGGTGGGAATCCAAAATCGCGCCGATGTTGGGACGGAAGTAATTGGGACCTTTCATGACCTTTCCGTCCTCGCGAAGAAGCGGCTCGCCGTTTGGCCCGAGCTTGGACATGTTGCTGGCCTGAATCTCCCGAAACACACTGGCGATGACGTCTTGCATCCCGTGACGCATCATCGTGCCCGCCAAAATGTAGAGCTGGTCGCCCAACGCGTCAGCCACCTCAACCACGTCCCCGTTGCACGCCGCTTCGAGGTATTCGTCGTTCTCTTCCGCCATCAGACGGTGACGCAACTCAGCCTCCTCCCTTGTGAGTTGGGCATGAGGTTGTTGAGCGTTGGGAATTCCGAAGGCGGTGTGGAAATCAGCCACGTTGGAGAGGACGTCAGAAAGAAGCATGGGGACCAAAATCCGTCAAACATCTCCGCCCAGCCAAACCCGATCTTGAAAGGTTTCCCACGCGCTATTCACACAATTTTGAGAACCGCGTTCCTCCCCCCCTGCCTCGTCCGGTATCTTCGCGTGATATGGACTCATTGGACCTTTCAAACCCCATTCCCACACCTGCTGCCGCACCGACTTCGACGGCGAACGGAAGCGGCGCTCCAGACATCCAAGCCTTGAACGCTCGGATTGCGGAGAAAAGCGTGTTCGTGGATGCAATTCGCTCGGAAATGAGCCGTACGATCGTAGGCCAAACCGGGATGGTGGACCGCCTTCTGATTGGACTTTTGGCCAACGGACACGTGCTCTTGGAGGGCGTCCCAGGCTTGGCCAAAACCTTGGCGATCAAAAGCCTCAGCGACACCGTCGCAGGAGCATTCAGCCGCATCCAGTTCACCCCCGACTTGCTCCCCGCCGACGTCATTGGCACGCTCGTGTACAACCAACAATCCCAGGAATTCACGGTTAAAAAGGGACCGATTTTTGCCAACTTCGTTTTGGCAGACGAAATCAACCGTGCCCCAGCCAAAGTCCAAAGTGCCTTGCTTGAAGCCATGCAGGAGCGCCAAGTGACCATCGGTGGCGAGACGCACGAGCTTCCCAAACCGTTTTTGGTCTTGGCCACGCAAAACCCCGTGGAACAAGAAGGCACCTACCCCCTGCCGGAAGCTCAAGTGGACCGCTTCTTGCTGAAGGTGGTCATCGGTTACCCCACGAAGGAAGAAGAACGTGCGATTGTGCGCGCCAACCTCCAAAAAGGGGGGTTGCCTCAACCTCAACGCGTGGTAAGCGGACAAGACATTTTGGAGGCCCGAGAATTGGTGCGTTCGATCTACATGGACGAAAAAATCGAACGGTACATCGTGGACTTGGTGTTCGCGACTCGGAACCCGGAGGATTGCGGGCTGGGCCACCTCAAGGACCTCATTTCATTTGGGGCCTCGCCCCGGGCCAGCATTGGGCTGGGGCTTGCCTCCAAGGCTCACGCATTCTTAAAGCACAGGGGATTTGTGACCCCCGAGGACGTTCGTGCCGTGGCCATGGACGTCATGCGTCACCGCATTGGCACCACGTTCGAAGCCGACGCCGAGAACATCAGTTCCGCCCAAATCTTGACGGAACTCATGGATCACGTCGAAGTCCCTTGAGGTAACTCGACAAGCCATGGACGCAGCTGAACTTCTGAAACGTGTTCGGCGTGTGGAAATCACCACGCGCGGATTGAGCGACCGCATTTTTGCGGGGGAATACCACAGTGCCTTTAAAGGCCGTGGCATGGCGTTCAGCGAAAACCGCGAATACCAGGCGGGTGACGAGGTGCGGACCATTGATTGGAACGTGACGGCTCGAACCGGCGTTCCCCACGTCAAAGTGTTTGAGGAAGAACGCGAATTGACGGTGTTTCTGCTGGTGGACGTCAGCGCCTCCGTGCACGGGGGCACGCGGGAACGGACCCAAATGGACTTGTTGACCGAGCTCACCGCGGTTTTGGCCTTCAGCGCCATGGGAAACAACGACAAGGTGGGCGCCATCATCTTCACCGACCACATCGAGCTGTTCATCCCGCCCAAGAAGGGCAAGAAGCACGTGTTGCGCGTGATCCGGGAGATGCTGTTCTTCGAACCGGAGGGGCGCGGCACCGATGTGGGGTTGGCGCTGGAG
>JBDQOS010000024.1:0-4877 GCA_040261075.1 Flavobacteriales bacterium | reverse complement strand
GTCTCCGCCGCCTTCGCCTTCTCCGCCTTCTCCGCCTTCACCTTCGCCACCTTCTTCGTCTTCCAAGGCAGACTCAGCGGACATGGCCGCACGGGTGCGCTTGCAAGCAACGAGAAGGGCGCTTTCGCTCAAGAGAATGTCGAGGCCGTCGACTTTCAAGTCGCGGACACGGGCGTTGTCGCCAATCTTCAACGGCGAGATGTCGACCGTGATGCACTCGGGCAACTGGTCGGCGATGCCGCGAACGGGCACACGACGGTAGTTGAGTTCCAATCGTCCGCCGTTCATCACGCCGATGGCTTGGCCGGTGGTGCGCAACGGAAGGTCGATTTTCACCGGCTTGCCTGGAAGGATCTCCAAGCAATCGATGTGCGTGACACGGTCGGTCACGGGATGGAATTGAATTTCCTGGATGATGCAGTCGACTTTTTTGCCGTCGATGTCCAACTCGATTTTGAAGACGTCTGGGTTGAAGACGAGCTTGTTGAGTTGAACTTCAGACACGCTGAAGTGGACCTGCTCTGCGCCGCCGTACAAGACCCCGGGGACCCGGTTGTCCGCGCGCAGCGCGTCGGCATCTTTTTTCCCTACGCTCTCACGTGAAGAGCCGCTCAATGATGCAGTTTTCATGGTTGTTTATTGAAGAGTAAATTGAGTGCTGATGGATTCGTTGCGCATCAAGCAGTGAAGCGTTTGCGCAAACATGTCGTGCACAGGAAGCACGGTGATTTTGGACGAATCGACGTCCGTGCGCAACGGAATGGAGTCCGTCACGATGAGTTCTTTCAAGCTGCTCGCTGCGATGCGTTCGTACGCAGGACCGCTCAACACGGCGTGGGTGCAGACGGCACGGACGCTCAACGCGCCGTGTTCCATCATGAGGTCCGCGGCCTTGGTCAAGGTGCCTGCCGTGTCGCACATGTCGTCGACGATGACGACGTTTTTGCCTTCCACCTCCCCAATCACCGTCATGTTTTCCACTTGGTTGGCCACCTTGCGCTGCTTGTAGCAAATGGCCATGTCCACACCGAGGTGCTTGGCGTAGGTGTTGGCGCGCTTGGTGCCCCCGGTGTCGGGTGTGGCGATGCAGAGGTTCTCTTTCGAGATGTGCGTCTCGATCCAAGGCAGGAAGAGGGTGGACCCAAACAAGTGGTCCACGGGCACCTCAAAGAACCCTTGAATCTGGTCGGCATGCAGGTCCATGGTGATGATCCGGTTCACGCCTGCCGCCATGAGCATGTTGGCCACGAGTTTGGCGCCGATGGCGACCCGTGGTTTGTCCTTGCGGTCCTGGCGGGCAAACCCGAAGTAAGGCATCACCGCCACGATGCGCTTGGCACTGGCACGTTTGGCCGCGTCAATGAGCATCAACAATTCAAGCAGGTTGTCGGAGGGGGGGAACGTCGATTGGACGATGATGACCTCTTTGCCGCGCACCGTTTCCTCAATGCTCACCGTGAATTCTCCGTCCGAGAACTTCTGGGTGCGCACAGGAACCAAGGTGGTTCCGTAGGCCGAGGCCACGCGTTCCCCAAATTCTTGGGACGTGGAACCGGCGAGGATTTTGATCATGTCGGACATGGAGCGGCGCTTCGAGGCCGCAAAGATAGGCATTCTCAGTCGGTTGGCGCCACCAACTTGAAGCCCTTTCCGTGGACGTTCAAGATTTCGAGGCGGTCGTCCCCGCGAAGGTGCTTCCGGAGCTTGGCGATGTACACGTCCATGCTGCGTCCGTTGAAGTAGTTCGCGTCACCCCAAATGTTGCGCAAGGCGTGGCTCCGCTCGAGCAACGCGTTCTTGTGCTTGCACAGCATGAAGAGCAATTCGTTCTCTTTGGTGGTCAGGCGGTTCGACTCCCCGTTGAGGGTCAGAGACTGGGTGGTGTAGTCGTACGTGTAGAGGCCGATGGAGAATTCCGTCACTTCTTCGCCCGCCTCAGGAAGGGCGGCGGAACGGCGCAAAATGGCCTGGATGCGCAGGACGAGCTCCTCCATGCTGAAGGGTTTGGTCATGTAGTCGTCCGCGCCAACTTTGAAGCCCTCGAGCGTGTCGTCCTTCGTGGAGCGCGCGGTCAGGAACAAAATGGGAATGCTTCGGCTTTCGAGGCGAATTTCTTCGGCCACTTGGAAGCCGTCCTTGCGCGGCATCATCACGTCGAGCACGACGAAATCGTACGTGTCGCGGTGATAGGCCTTCAGTCCCTCGACGCCGTCTTGCGCCCAAGTCACTTCAAATCCTTTGGCCTTGAGGTAGTCGGAGAGCAAGCGACCCAAGCTGGGGTCGTCTTCGCAGAGCAGGATGCGGATGTCTTTCATGGTTCTTCTGTCTTGTCAGGTTGGCATTCAAACGGAAGCAACAGCTTCAATGTTGTTCCCTCTCCGAAGCGGCTTGCGATGTGGACGGATCCGCCGTGGCGTTCGACCACGTTTTTCACGTAGCTGAGGCCCAGGCCAAACCCCTTCACGTCGTGGACGTTGCCGGTGGGGACACGAAAAAGCCTTTCAAAGACCTTGCCAAGATGTTCTTTGGCGATGCCCACACCGTTGTCCTGCACTTCGAGTGACACACCGTCAGGGGTTTGGGCTGTGCGAATGACAAGATGCGGGTCGTCGCCCGAGTATTTCACGGCGTTGTCAATGAGGTTGAACAGCACGTTGGTCAAGTGGATGCGGTCGGCCACAAGGTTGGGGTTGCTCGCCTCCAAGGCCAAATCCACCTTTGCTCCCTGCTTGTGGAACTGCATCGCCATGTTTTTCACCACGCTCTTGACGAGGTCGTGCAGGTTCAGGGGCTGGACGTACAAGCGCATGGCGCCAGACTCGGACAAGCTCGCGCGCAGGACGTTCTCGACCAGCACCCCGAGGCGTTTGTTCTCCTCGCGAATCAACCCGAGGTAGTGCTTGCGCGCGTCCTCGTCGAAGGCGGGGTCGGAGAGCGCCTCGCTTGCCAGCCCGATGCTGGAGATCGGCGTCTTCAGTTCGTGCGTGAGGTTGTTGACCAGGTCGCGTTGCAGGCGATCGAGCCGCTTCGTGCGCTGGATGGCGAACAGGGTGTACCCAAACCCGCCGGCAATGAGAAGCATCATCAGGACGCTCAGGGCGAAGGCGCCGAGCATTTGGCCGAGGAGGTACCGCCCGAGCTCCGGGAAATGCACCCGGAACTGGAGGGTGCCGAGGGCGACGGAGTACCCTTGGGCGAGGAGCGTCTCGCTGAACGGCTCGGCCTTGTCGAGGAGGTACACGGGTTGCCCGTACCGGTCGAACGCGCCGAAGACGGGCTTCGCTTCAATGCCCTGTTCCTTGAAGGCGAGCATGAGCAGGGAATCCATGGGCAGGGCCTCCATGCGGCGCACGATGCTTCGCTCCAGCGGGGCCAGGTTGTCGGTGCGCAGCAGTTGCGGGTCTTCGTCCTGTTGCGGGTCGAGGTGGCTCGCCGAGAGCCAGGTGGCCACGAGCTGGAGGCTTTGCTCCACGCTTTGGTCGAAGACTTCCTTGCGCAGTTTGGCCGACGACTCGAGCCAGCTCACTTGAACCGCTACGATGACGAGCATCGCCGCCGTCATGGACCCCACCAGCACGGGGATGAGCCGACCTTTCATGGACCCAAAGATGGCGCGACTTGCGTGATTTCCGCCCCGGGTGACCGCCCAGGCAACCCAGGCGTCAACAAACATTCACAACCCGTTCACAGAGGCTTGACACGGCCGGCCAAGTCCCGGGGTAGGTTTGCCTCGGATTCAGTTCTGGAGACGCCCAACGGGGCAGATCAGAAACAGGAGCACCAGGTGAAAAGTCGTGCGGGCGAACGCGCCTGCACGCAGCAGGTTTGGTGAAGAGACATCTTCCCAAGAACGGCATCCTTCGGGGTGCCGTTTTTCTGTGGCATCCTCGGATTCTTGGGTATCTTCGTAGGCCCACTCTGCCCCATGATTCCCCAGGACACCGTAGACCAAATCATGAACGCCGCCGTCATCGAAGAGGTGGTGGGCGATTACGTGGAGCTGAAGAAATCGGGAAGTTCGTTGCGGGGGTTGAGCCCGTTCACCAACGAAAAAACGCCTTCGTTTTACGTGTTGCCGGCCAAGGGCATCTTCAAGTGCTTTTCGAGCGGGAAGGGAGGAAGCGTGGTGACGTTCCTGATGGAACTGGAAAAGGCCAGCTACCCCGAGGCGTTGCGCATGTTGGCGCGTCGGTACAACATCGAGATTGAGGAGAAGGCGCCGACCCCGGAGGAGATCGCGGCGGCGACGGCCAAGGAGAGTTTGGGCAACCTCGTGGCGTGGGCTTCGAAGTGGTTCACCGAACAGCTGCGCACGACCGACGCGGGCAAGGCCATTGGCCGGAGCTATTTCGTCGAGCGCGGGTTTCGGGACGACGTGCTCGACACGTTCCTGATCGGGTACAGTCCCGATTCGTGGGACGCCTTGGCCACGGCGGCGCAGGCGGCCGGTTACCCGGCCGAGAAGTTGGTCGAGGCCGGCCTGTGCAACCAACGGGACGACGGCTCGCTATGGGACTTCTTCAAGGGCCGCGTCATGTTCCCGATTCGGGACGTGACGGGACGGGTCATCGGGTTTGGGGGACGCACCCTCACCTCAGACAAGAAGGTGGCGAAGTACTTCAACTCGCCCGAGAGCGTCCTGTACAACAAGTCGAAGGTGCTGTACGGCATGCACTTGGCTAAGCCCGCCATCGTCAAAGAGGAACGGTGCTTCTTGGTTGAAGGGTACACGGACGTCATGGCGATGCACCAGGCCGGGGTGGAGAACGTCGTCGCGTCGAGCGGCACCGCCCTGACGACGGGCCAAATCCACTTGATCCGCCGCTACACGAAGAACGTTACGGTCATTTTTGACGGGGACGCGGCGGGCATTCGGG
>JBDQOS010000023.1:0-19521 GCA_040261075.1 Flavobacteriales bacterium | reverse complement strand
GTCCAAGCCTCGGACGGTCCACTGACCCGCCTCGTCGGCGTTCAACGCCAAACCCTCTGAGGTCAAGGCGGCGTTTGCCGTGGGAACCGTCACAGGATCGACGGAGGAGATGTCCAGCAAGGGGCCAAAGTACACCGTGTTGTTGCCGCTGCACGCCACTGCATACGTGTCAACGAGGGTGTTGACGCTCAGGTCAGCCGGGTTGGACAACGGGGAGCCCTGCACGAGGGTTTCAGCCTCGTACGTCTCGGGGAATTCTTGGCTTGGGGTGAAGAGGGTGATGCGTTGGGGCGACCACGAACTGACAAGGAGGGCGTCGTACACCCAATCCACGCCGTCGCAATTGCCGAGCCCCGTGTTCTCAATCAACACCGTTGTTTCGCCCGTTTCGACGACGACTTGTAGGACGCTGCTGTTTCCGCCCCAATTGACCACCGTTGCCACGCCGTCTTTGACGGTTACGCCGTTGGGCGTGGTGCCGGTGTCGGCCACGAGGGTGGAGTAGGTCATGTTGGCAGGGTCGCTCACGTCCACCTTCAGGAGCCGCCCCGAAGAAAAGTCGCTGACCACAAGGACGTCCCCGGCTTCCGTGCTTTCGCTGCCCATACCATTCAAAAACCCGACGCCCGTGGGCGACAAGGAACCCAATTCGACCCCCGTGACCACGTCGTAGGCGCGGATGACGTTGTTTTGGATGGCAAACAAGGTGGTTCCGACCACCCCCATCCCGTGCGTGGCTCCACCCGATCCGAAGGCCGTCCAGGTCGCCCCGAGGTCGTCGGTTGCCAAAATGCTGCTTCCGTTGCTGACCAGCCACCGATCGCTGTTGGGTTCGTATTCCGCAGCTTCGACGGAAGTGGGCGTTTGGGCTTGTACAGGCAAAAGAGCGAGAACGAACAGCGCGCAGAGGGAAGCGTGAAGGGGGAGCTTGGAAAACAGTTCCATGGGGTGGAGGTAAGTTGGGAAGTTCATGAATGGGGGCGATGGGGTTAGTCGATCATGGAAGGGACAAGGTCGAGGCGTTGGTCAAACTGAATCCAACTTAAGCCCTCCTCGACGTCCACCACCCACAGGGCGGAATCCATCAGGTTGACGTTGGGAGTGATCCCTTCAAGCCAAAGGCTGTCCAAGCCGTAGGGAGCCACCTCGTACGCGCCGCAGTCGTGGCATTTTCCCCGATGATCCAAGGTGTACTGCACGTGGGTCTCTCCAGGAAGGACCACATGCACGGTGTCCCAAGACCAGCCCACTTGGTGTTCTGCGAGGCGGATGCCCAACATCAAGGTGTCGGGGGTGGAGTTGGTCACGTGCTGGTGGACGTACGTCGCGCCTTCGCACGAAGTCAGCACCAGAAACGCGGCCCACAAGGGGAGGGCTCGGAAACGTGCGCAGAATCGGCGACAGCGAGAAACAAAGGATTGGAGGTCACTCATTGGTTTCGTAGGTTGGCGTTTGGGCCCAGGTGCGAGCAGCCATAACGTAGAACACGGTAAAGATGCCAAGCGTTGCAACCCCGTACCACATCGCCCCCGTCCAATCGGGAGGGGTGAGGCCCATCTCACGCGCCTGCTGGGCAGACACGCCGTCGGTCAGGCCGTTCTTGACCTTCCACACGCGGTAGAGTTGGTTTTTCACAAGGGTGATGCTGCCCAAACCCACGACGGGCGCGAGCACCAACCAGCCTTGAAACCACCGTTCGTACCGCGCGCGAAACGTCGACTCACCCTTCGGGTTTCCGGCACTCATGGGGTGGCGACGTTGCGGTGCCCAAAAATCGAGCTGCCCACGCGAACCAAGGTGCTGCCTTCCTCGACGGCCACCGCCCAATCGCCACTCATGCCCATGCTCAGCACGCCCCACGTTCCGCCTCGCGATTCCGCGACTTCGCTCAGTGCCGGCCCGACCTCGCGGTGGAGCGCCGCGAGCTGCGCAAATTCGCGGCGCACCTGCGCCGTGTCGTCGGTGAACGTCGCCATGCCCATCAACCCCACGGGACGGAGGTGCGGGTACGCCTCCCACGGCGCCGCGCCCGCCAAGGTCCGCAACTCGTCGCCGCTGAACCCAAACTTCGTGTCTTCCTCCGCCACGTGCATCTGGAGCAGCACGTCGACGGTGCGGCCGAGCTTGGCGGCCTCCCGTTCCATCACGTCCAGGACCTTGACGCGGTCCACGCCGTGAACAAGGTGAACGAAGGGGAGGAAGTCCTTGATTTTGTTGGTTTGGACGTGGCCAATCATGTGCCACCGAATGTCCTTGGGAAGCCGCTCGGCCTTGCCCACCAATTCCTGCACGCGGTTCTCGCCAAAGTCCCGCTGCCCCGCCTCGTACGCAGCCATCAGATCTTCGTCGGGCTTGGTCTTGCTCACCGCCACGAGGGTGACCTCGCGCCCGGCCTTTTGCCCGGCCTCGGCCACTTCATCCCGGACCGCCGTCAAACGTTCCGTCACCTCGTTCGCTCCGCTCATGTGGTCGCGTTGAATTCGTGGATGAAGAGGGCGCTGCGGATTTTGGGCTCCACCCACGTGCTCTTGGGAGGCAGCGTGCCCTCGCGGTCGGCCACCTCGCGGATGTGCCCAAACGGAATGGGGTGGATCAACACCACCATGCGGTCGGGCTTCGCTTCGGCCCAGGCCGACCATCCGCCTTCCGGCTTTTGAGGCTCGGGAAGGTGCCGCAAGCGGTCGTCGTTCCGAGGATCGGTGATTCCAAGCATGCGGTTCAACAGGTGCGCATTCACCCAATCGGCGTCCGTGGCTTCCGGGCTGTCTTCGTGTCGAGTCAAGACCCAGGATCGACCTTGGAACATCACCACGGCCTGACCCGGCTCGCTTGGCGTCACCTCCAAGTTCGTGGCTGCAGCCACATCGCACCCCGCGCATTCGTTCAAAGCGGCATCGAGTTCGCTCGCGCTCAGGCCCACGTTTCGGACCTCTTTGTGGTAGCCCAGAATGGTCAGGTCGCGTTCCGGCACGACGTAGGCCAGCATCCGGCTTGCGCCGGGCAGGTCCGGCCTTGCTGCGGCGAGTCGGAGCGAGGAGGCGTAGCGGTGATGTCCGTCCGCCAAGTAAATCGTCGCGCAGGCTCCCCACGCCGTTCCAAACCGCGTGCCCACCTCGCTGTTCGAAGCCACGCGCCAAATCTCATGGCGTCCGCCGTCCGCCGTCATGAAATCGGCGTGCGCCGACGCCGACACCACTTCCGCGAGAACCGCATCGGCTTCCGCCGCGGACGGCGCGTCGTCGGGACGTGCACACAGCACTGGCTCGGCGTGGAAGCCCACGTTTTCGAGGAACGAGGCAAACAACGTCTCGCGCGCTTCCAAGGTCTGCTCGTGCGTCTTCAGCCCGCCGTCGGCACAGGCCTCAAGGTCCAGGTTGCACACGACCCCGGTCCAGGCGTGCTCCTCCGTCGATTGACGGTACACGTACCATTCCACCCCCGGGGCCTCTTTCAACCAGCCCCGTGCTTTGAAATCGTCGTACCCCGCCCGAACCTCGCGGAAAAACTCCGGTGTCCCGCGTGGGTCTTCGACCTCACGGCTGTGGTCCGGGTTGATGACCTGGATGTAGGAGTAGGGGTTGTGTTTGAGCTTGTCTTGAAGCTCGGCACGTTGGTAGCTCAAATACGAACGCGACGCCACCAAATGCGCCATGTGCCGTGGTGGAGTGACCGCGGCCAACGGCTGCATCAAAGCGCCGTTCGTGCTCATGCCAAGGCGTTGATTTGAGCAGCGAGTTCGAGTCCGATGCGGTCTTGCGCTTCCGAGGTGGCGGCGCCAATGTGCGGCGTCAGGGCCAGCTTGGGGTGCGCCAACACGTCGGCGCGCGGTGCCGGTTCACCCACGAACACGTCCAATCCCGCGCCGGCAAGGTGTCCGGAATCGAGTGCTGCGAGGAGCGCGTCTTCGTCCACCGACCCGCCACGTGCGGCATTCGCGAGGAAGGAGCCGGGCTTCATCTTCGCCAACTCCGCGGCGCCAATGACGGCGCTGCCGTCCGCCTGGGCAGGAACGTGCACGCTCACCATGTCCGAGGTGCGGAGCAATTCGTCGAGGGACAGGCAAGGGCAGTCGACGGTGACGGTTTGTCCTCCCACGGTGACGTGGACGTTGCCGTCCGTCACGAACGGGTCGTGCGCCACCACGTTCATTCCGCATCCCAACGCGTACGAGGCGAGCGAACGGCCGATGCGGCCGAAGCCCACAATGCCCAGCGTCTTGCCGCGCAACTCGGAGCCTTTTCCGTATGCCTTCTTCAAAGCTTTAAAATCGCCTGTGCCGCGGGTGGGCATTTGGCGGTTGCTGTCGTGCTGGAAGCGCGCCAAGGCGAACAAGTGCCCCATGACCAACTCGGCCACGCTCTGGGAGGAGGCAGCGGGCGTGTTGAAGACGGTGATGCCGTTGTTTCGTGCGTATTCGACGTCGATGTTGTCCATCCCGACGCCCCCGCGTCCGATGAATTTCAGGTTGGGGCAGGCGTCGATGAGCGGTTGACGAACCTTGGTCGCAGAGCGAACGAGAATGCCGTCGATGGCATGTTCGTGGATGAACGCTTGGAGTTGGTCGGCTTCGACGAAGTCGGTGTAGAGGGTGTGTCCAGAGTCGCGGAGTGCTTGAGCTCCGGAAGGGCTGATGCCGTCGTTGGCGAGGATGTTCATGTCGTGAAGTTGGGGATTCGAGGAAAGAACAGCTTAGCCTTGGGTGCGTTCAAATTCGCGCATCACGTCGACCAAAACCTGGACGCTTTCCAACGGAAGGGCGTTGTACATGGAGGCGCGGTAGCCGCCCACGCTGCGGTGGCCTTTGAGGCCGCTGATGATGGCGTCGTTCCAGGCTGCGTCAAAGGCGGCCGCGTGGCTGTCGTCGTTCAAGCGGAACGTCACGTTCATGTGCGAACGGCTGCCTTCTTGCGCGTGCCCCACGAAGAGTGGGTTGCGGTCGATCTCGGAGTAGAGGAGGCTGGATTTGGCCTCGTTCTTCTGCTGAATGGCCGCCACACCTCCTTGTTCCTTGAGCCAACGCAACGTAAGCAACGTCGTAAACACCGAGAACACCGGAGGGGTGTTGAACATGCTGTCTTTGTCGAGGTGCACCTTCAGGTCGAGGTAGGAGGGGATGTTGCGACCGGTTAGGCCGAGACGCTCGGTGTCCACAGCGTACATCACGGCCCCTGCCGGGCCCATGTTTTTCTGGACGCCTGCGTAGATCAGGGAAAAAGGTTCGGCATCAAACGTGCGGCTCATGATGTCCGAGCTCATGTCCGCCACCAGCGGAACGTTGCTCTTTGGCATTTCCGCGTACTGCGTCCCAAAAATCGTGTTGTTCGTGGTGATGTGCAGGTAGGCGTTTGCCGCATCCACTTCGCCCACGGTGGGGATGTGGTCGTAGTTGCTCTCCTTCGAAGAGGTCACCACGTTCACCGTGCCGGCGTGCTTCGCCTCTTTGATCGCTTTGGCGGACCAAGTGCCCGTGTCGGCGTAAGCCGCTTGCCCTCCTTCCGGCAGCATGTTCATCGCGGCGGTCAGAAAGCCTAGGCTTGCACCGCCTTGCAAATACAAGATTTCGAAGCGATCCGGCAATTCCAACAACTCCTTCGTCAGCGCACGGCATTCTTCCATGGCCGCCACGAAAGGCTTGCTGCGGTGAGACATCTCGATGAGCGACAGGTCGTGGTTGTCCCACGAGCGAACTGCATCGGAGGCTTGTTGGAGAACTTCAGGGGGGAGGATGCAGGGGCCTGCGGAGTAATTGTGGACTTTCGACATGGCCCCAAAGTTCCCAAATCTTTACCACCTGCCCGCTGATTTTGTTTGAGGAATTTTCAGAACCTCGGCAGGCATCTTGTTCGAAAATCAGCGTCCCTCGGCAAACGCAAGGACCTCCTCTCCGAGCGGATCCGCCCCGCTGCCGAGGGCAGCCACGAGTTCACCTTGGTCGTTGACGAGAAACTTGTGGAAATTCCACCGAACGTTGTGGTCTCCGACACCGTTCAGGGACTGCTGAGTCAGCCACGCGTAAACCGGATGTTGGTTGTCGCCTTTGACATCCACCTTGGACATCATTTGGAAGCTGACGCCGTAGTTGCGCGTGCAGAACTCTCGAATGTCGTTGGCACTTCCAGGCTCTTGTCGTCCGAACTGGTTGCACGGAAAACCGAGAATCACAAGGCCTTTGTCCGCATAGCGTTTGTGCAGTTCTTCAAGCGGTTTGTACTGGGGAGTGTAGCCGCATTTGGAGGCGGTGTTGACAATCAGGACGCGCTTGCCTCGGAGGCTTTCAAATGGAAAGGCCTCGCCCTCGAGGGTTTCGGCTTGGAGATCGTAGAACGAAGTCATGCTGGGAGTGGGGTTGTGCCAAGTGGAGCCGTTGAAGGTGTTCCAGGCCACCAAACCGGCGACGACGAGCACCGCGGCGCAGGCAATCAGGAGGGAAGAAATCATGTTCATGGATGCTCAACGCCGTCTCGGGGAGAATTGTTCATTGGGTCCACCTTGCGCGAGCTGCACCGGGAAGCCAGCGAGCGACGGAAGTTCGGATTTGGGCATCGGGATCCGCCCACCGTGGAACTGCGAGGGACGGAGAAGCCACCAAAATCCCCAAGGCAAGGAAGGCAGCGACCGTGGCCTCAAGCCACCAAGGCAAGGTCATTGCAGCCATCGACCCCACCACAACAAGGCCCAAAACCAATCCCGAAGCCAGCGCGCGGAGGACCCCGGTCGGAGTCAGCCTGAGTCGGCTCATGACCCACGCGGTCGTCAAGGCCCACTGAAGGGCGGAGGCGCCCACCACGGCCCATGCTGCCCCGGTCATGCCCATGCCTCGGTCCAAGGCCACGTACACCCCTGAAGCGACGGCAGCGAAGAAAACCACCTTGATGCCGATGCCGAATCGCAACCCGTCGAGCGCTCGCAGGTTGGCGTCGCCCAACTTGGTGAGGGCACGGAAAGCCACCGCGGCAAACAGGATTTGGACGACCGGAGCAGCCTCGGCAAAACGGTCTCCCAAGAACAGCCAGGTTACGCCTTCGGCTTGCAGCACCAATGCCGCGGCCAACGGGACGGTCAGCAGGGCGATGACATGCATGCCACGAAGGGTCACTTGGCGCATTTTGTCGAGTTCGTGTTGCAAGGAGGACAAGCCGCTGAACAGCACGCTGTCCCCGAGCTTGCCGAGCACGGTGATGGGTTGCCCCATCAGGTTGACCGCCCGGTCGTAAACGCCGGTTTCGCCGGTGCTCAGTTTCTCCCCAACAAGCCAAACGTCCACCTTCGCTGCGGCGTAGGTCAGCAAATTGAAGGCGGTGCTTCGGAGACCGTAGCCCACCATCTCACGGATGCGTGAAAACCGAAATCCACGTGCCACAGGGATGCGGGCGTACACAAGGTATCCCACACTGAGGACGGCGTTTTGGACGAGAAGGGCGCTGACGTAGGCCCAAACCCCGGCGCCGTTCCACGCCAACACCAACCCCACGCCGAGGTTGCCAATTGCCATCCCGGCAAGGGCGCAGGCGGTCAGCGCCTTGAAGTTCATCTCGCGAATCAACAGGCTTCGTGAAACCACACTGAATCCGGAGATCACGAAGCTCAACGAGATCCACCTCAACACGGGCTGCAAAACGGGTTCGCCGTAGTGCAAGGCGATTTCGGGAGCCGCGACGAACATCGCGCAGAAAAACAGAAGCCCCAAAACGGCACTGAACCACCATGCCGAAGACGTGTGCTGGGACTTCAAGCCTGCGTATTGAACCACTGAAGGGCCGATGCCCACTTGAGCAAAAATCTCCACCACGCCCACGACGATCAGGGCGATGGCCATGATGCCAAAGTCCTCTTCCGTGAGCAGGCCCGCCAAGATGCGGATGTACACGAGCTGAAGGACAACCTGAAGCAGCACGTTGAGGCTTTGCCAACTCAGCGAAGCCCCCCACGAGGGCGTGCGGCCCCCGTCCGTCATCAGCGTGCGATGCTTACAGCGCGACGTTCACGGATGACCGTGATTTTCACCTGACCCGGGTAGGTCATTTCGTTCATGATGCGCTGGCTGATGTCAAACGACAACTGATCGGCCTGATCGTCACTCACCTGGTCGCTTTCCACCATGACGCGAAGCTCACGTCCCGCTTGGATGGCGTAGGACTTGGTGACCCCGGGGTATTCAAGCGCAAGGTTTTCGAGGTCCCGAAGGCGCTGGATGTACGCTTCGACCATTTCTCGTCGCGCACCGGGACGCGCACCGCTGATGGCGTCACAGATTTGGATGATCGGCGACAGGAGGGAGGTCATTTCGATTTCGTCGTGGTGGGCGCCGATGGCGTTCAACACGTCTTCGCGTTCGCCCGCCTTTTCCGCAATCTTCATGCCGAGAAGCGCGTGCGGCAATTCGCTTTCTTCGTCGCTGACCTTGCCAATGTCGTGGAGCAGTCCGGCGCGCTTGGCGGCCTTGGCATCCAAGCCGAGTTCTGCCGCCATCGTGGCACAGAGGTTGGCGACTTCGCGGCTGTGCTGCAGGAGGTTTTGGCCGTAGGAAGAGCGGTACTTCATCCGCCCAACCATGCGGACGAGTTCGCCTTTGAGGTTGTGAATTCCCAAGTCAATGACCGTGCGCTTGCCTGTCTCCGCGATTTCCTCTTCAATCTTCTTGGTGACTTTATCGACCACTTCCTCGATGCGTGCAGGGTGGATGCGTCCGTCGGTTACGAGTTGGTGGAGGGAGAGGCGCGCGATTTCACGACGCACAGGGTCGAAGCAACTCAGGATGATGGCTTCTGGCGTGTCGTCCACGATGAACTCGACTCCCGTTGCGGCTTCAAGGGCGCGAATGTTGCGGCCCTCACGGCCAATGATGCGTCCTTTGACGTCGTCGTTCTTGATTTGGAACACCGACACGCTGTTCTCCACGCTGTGCTCGGTTGCCACGCGTTGAATGGTCTGAATGACGATTTTCTTGGCTTCGGAATTGGCGCGTTCCTTGGCCTCGTCGATGATGTCTTGAGCTTGTGAAGCCGCCATGGCGCGAGCTTCGGTCTTGATTTGCTCAACCATCGCAGACTTGGCGTCGTCCGCAGTCATTCCACTCAGTTTCTCCAACGCCTCGATGGCTTTGCTGTGATCGGCCTCGAGGTCCTTCTGCTTCTTGTCGAGCGCATTTAGGCGTTGCTCCACCTTCTCTTGGTCTTGCTTGAGCCGGTGCTCGGCGTTCTTGTTTTGGTCGATGGTGCGCTGAAGGTTGGACTCGGTTTTTTTGATGCGCTCTTCGCGCTCGTTCAGTTTCCGGTCGAGGTCCTTGCGCTGGTTGGCTTGCTTTTCCTTGAGTTCGATGAACTTCTCTTTGGCCTGGAGGATTTTCTTCTCCTTGATGGATTCTCCGCGCAATTCGGCTTCACGGACAATGCTGTCGGCTTTGCCAGTCAAAACGCGCAAGAACAAAAAATAGCCTGCGCCTCCTCCCAAAAGGAGTCCGGCGGCTGCGGCGAGGATGGGTGACATGGGGTTCGAATTCAGGCCTTGGCCTCAGCTTTGAAGGGCGTCTTGAATTCGCTGGAGGAGGAGGTCGACTTCCTCTGCGGGCCAGGGTGGGCCTGCGGCAGGGGTGGGTTGCGTGGTGCCTGAGGTGCGGGATTGCACCGCGATTTGCAGTGCGGCCATGGCCATCAGGTCGATGCGGTCGGAAATGGCATACTGGGACTTGAGTTGCGCGATTTGCGCTTCAACAGCTTCCGCAGCCGCACGCACAACATCCACTTCCTCGGGAGAAAGTGTCAGAGGGTAGGTTCTTCCTCCAAGCTTGATGTCGAGCGTTTCCATGGGTTCGTTTCTCAGGTTTTGAGAAGGGCGATGCAAGAGTCGATTTCCTCCACCAGCGCATCCAATTCGTGAGCCGTCAAGGCGGGGGTTGGGGGCGTTGGGGTTGAAAGGTTTAGAGCGGACTGGGATTCCTGACGCGCCTGAGACAACGCTTCTTCCGCTTGCTTCAATTGCCCTTGGAGCTCGGCGTTTTCCCGTTGCAGGGTGCCGTGCGCCTCCAAGAGACGTTCCACCGCTTCGAGCAGAGGTTGCAGTTGTGAATGAGGTTGCGACATGAATCCAGTTCGTGAACAAAAGTAAGGGAAGCGCCTCAAGAAGGCAGGCAGCTTCGCACGTAGTTTTGCACCATGATGCGCCAACTCCTTGTCAATTCCCCGTCGCCGCAAGGTTTTCGACGAATTGTGAAGTGGGCGTCTTTTAACGTGTTGACTTTCATCCCGTTGATTTTTGGCACTTTGCAAGCATGGGGGCAAGTTGATTTTGACAATGCCTCGCGAGCAACGGCGTTTCGAGAGGCCAATGCTTGGGTGGAGCCGTTGCGTTTGACGCCTTCGCTTAGCGGCAACTTTGGCGAATTGCGAGGGAACCACTTTCACACCGGAGTGGACCTCAAGACGGGCGGGGTGGAAGGTCACGTGGTGCTCGCGGCAACGGACGGCTGGGTGTCGCGAGTGAAGATGTCGCCGTGGGGCTACGGCAACGCGCTCTACCTCGAGGGCCCCGAAGGCATCACCACCGTGTATGCGCACCTGAAGCGGTTTTCACCTCAAGTCCAAAGTTGGGCCGTCAGCCGAACGTACGAAGGGCGGACGTTGGGGCTTGACGCATCTCCGCCGCGCAGTGCTGGCCTGAAGTTCAGTGCCGGCGACACGCTGGGATGGTCGGGAAATTCAGGTGGAAGTGGAGGTCCTCACCTGCACTTCGAGGTGCGCGACACCCGCACACAGCACCCGCTGAACCCGCTGGACGGCTGGCTTGACAAGAAAGACACCCGCCCTCCTCAGGTGCCGGCCTTGTGGCTTGAAGGGAATGACGGGTTGCGAAAAATCACGTTTCCCTTGACTGATACGGTGGAGGTTCCGTTGCGCGTGAGGTTCTCCGCGGAGGCGTACGACTTGCTTGACGGGGCCGGGAACGTCTGTGGCGTGAGGAACCTGGATGCCTTTCTTCGAAATGAATCGGGGGAAGAGGTGGCGGCGTTTGGGTTTGAATTGGCGGAGTTGGATTTCTCCGTGAACAAGGACATGAACGCCCACACCTTGTTTCCCGTTTGGCAGTCGGTGCGCGATCAGGTGCATCGGCTTCACCGATTGCCCAGCAACCGGCTGGACATTTACCGAGGGAAAGGGGCGGACGGATGGGTGGACCTCAAAGAAGGAGAACTGCGGTCGCTGACGCTGGTGGCGAGGGATGCGGCGGGAAACGAGACGCGTCGACATGCGGTGCTTCGGGCAACCGCACAAGCGTCGGAAGTTGGAAAATGGATTCCGAAGGAGTTGGTCAAGGGGGGGGAGGCGTTCGAGGTGCTTCCGGACAGCCCAGGCCAAACCGAGACGCAGGGCGCTACGTTGTCGTGGCAAGCCGGGACCTTGTTCGAAGCCGCGACGTTCTCGTGGGACTGGGTTCACCAGGGTTGGCAAGCGCGCTTGGAGCCGGTGGACGTTCCGTTGCGCAAGGATTTTGAGGTTCGTTGGCCCGTTCCGTCTGCCCAAGGACAATCGTGGGCGGGATCTTGGGCAGTCATGCCCGGTTCGCCGTGGCCGTCCGACCGTTGGTTGGCTGCACGGATGGAGGACGGGGAAGTCGAAGCGGTTTCAAAAGCCGCGTGGCACGACTCGCATTGGACGGTCTCCCTCCCGGAGGGGGGCGAATGGATCCTGACTCGGGACACCGTTCCGCCGCGCGTGTTGCCGTATTTCAGCGGAACGCCCTTGGTGGAAGGTGGGGATGCGGTTTGGTTTGTGGAGGACCAACTCGCGGGGGTGGACCAACTCGGCTTGACCCTGAACGGGAAGTGGGCGAGGCTGGTTTGGGACCCCAAGCGCAACATGGCCACCTACGAAGCGAGCGACGGCATTCACCCTTCAGGCGAGCCGTGCGTGGTTCGGTTGGTGGTGACGGACGAAGTGGGGAACGAAGCGGTGTGGGAGCGGTCACTGACGTGGCCGTGACGCCACGAGGCTGTAATCGAGGTAATACAACGCGCGTACGGACAGGGAATTGGCAAAGCCGGTGTTCAGCATGCCTTCCCAATTGTCCCAGTATCCGGAGGGCAGGGCGTTGCCGGATTCGTTCAACGTGTTTTTCCACACGACGCTGAGTTCGCTTCCAGGCGAAAAAATCCAACTGTAGACCAAGTCGACGCTCCAGGCGTTGTAGTTCACGTCCTCGGGCGACGTGGAGGTGGCCTCGTCAAAATACGTCGACGCCAGCAGGCTGTTTTCGAGGCTTCCGTCGGGCCGGAGTTCAAAGAATTCGTGGTAGTCGACGACGCTCCAATAGTGCCGTATGCGCGCCGAAAGGCTCGACATGGGGGTGAAGATGCAGCTCACGTTGAGGACGTGGGTGTGGCTTGTGTTTTCACGTCGCCCAAACAAACTCACCGGCGGCCCATAAACGTCCTCGACCAGTTTGACGTAGCCCCGTTCGTTGTGCCGCACTTGCCAACTCCACACGTAGTCGGCGCTCCACCGGTCGCTGAACCGGAAGCGAGGCGCCAACCGCAAAAAGGATTCGTTCCAGTCCGGCACGTCGGCGCGCCACACGCGTTTGGCAAACGCATCCAACGCCACGGCCTTGCGGTAGTCGGTGGAGGTGACGAAGTCGACGCTCTGCCAGCGGGGCGTGGCAAACGCCAACCCGTCCAGCCGAGAAGCGAAGAAGTCTTGGCCCTCCCGGGGTTGGCCTTCCACCGTGAATTTGTTGAACCAAAACGTGCGTGACACGGCGGCCCACTCCGCGCTCCACGTCCAGTTGCTGTAACTGCGTGGCGCGTACAGGTGGACGAGTTCGCTTCGAAGGTTCCACCACATCCGGTTGAAGGACCCAAAAGGCTTGTAAATCCCGTACTCGAGGTCGCCCCAGGTCACAATTTCGTTGGGGGCGGCAAGGTAGCCGAGGTCGTTGGGGTTGTATTCTTCCGACTCGCGGTAGTGGCCCAAAGACCCCCGGAATTGTCCGGAGGTTCGTGCCACGTTCAACCCCCACCGGTGCCCTTCCTCGTGCGTCGACGTGTCTCCTTGCGCCATGGTGTTGCGCGCGGCACTTCCTGCGACGGCCCAGCTGTTTTCTTTGTTTCTGAGGGAGAATTGCGCGCCCTGGACGTAGGCATCGCGGCCGTCGTCTGAACGGACGGTGGCCGTGCTGAGCGCCGTGACAAACCCGTTGTTGGGGAGGTTTTGGTCCACCACAGACACGTTGTACGAGGTCAGGGCATTCTCGCCGTTGGTGGTGTCTCGAGCAAAGGCTTGAAAAACCCCGATCCCTGTGCTTGAGGCGGTCCGGCCACTGAATTTGGTGGCGTTGAATAGCTGCCCTTCGGACCCCACACGCCGGCTGTAAAACAGCCCGCCCTTGTTGAACAGGTCTGTGCCTTCAAGGAAAAACGGGCGGTTTTCGTTGAATTGGACTTCGTAGGGGCTGAGGTTAAGTACGAGGTTGTCGGTCACCACTTGACCGAAGTCGGGCACCAAGGTCATGTCCACCGTGAACGCGTCGCCGAGTCCCACTTTGGCGTCCATTCCTCCGTTGAAAGGGGTGGCCCAAACCCGGTTTCCTCCGTCGTCGACCGCCGCAGTGGCATAGGTGCTCACGTACGGAAACAGCGCGATGCGAGGAGGGGTGTCCACCCCCTGAATGCCGCGCAGGATTCCGCCCTGGTTCACCATCCCGTTTTGGGTTGGGTCGAGCGCGTTCCAAACCGACTCTTCTCGGTTCCGCCGGACAATGCGCCAAGCGTTCATGCCCCAAACCTGCTCCTGTCCGTCCGCGAGTGTCGGCATGCGGAATTGGCTCCAAGGGATGCGAATTTCCGTGGACCAGCCGCCTTCGTGAATTCGACTTTCCACTTCCCAAACCCCGTTCCATGCGGAGTCGTCGCCCCCAGAATTCATCAGGAAGTCTGCCATCAACCCACGTGGTGTGGTGGTGAATCCGATGGCGTTGATTCCGTCGTTGTACGGGCTGAACCAGAACCCAAACTCGTCGGAATTTTCCACGTTGTCCCGGACGCTCATTTGTTGGAGAATGGAGTCCGGGGCGGTGTCGTGCATTTGGGCTGCGACGTAGAGAAATTGATCGTCGTACGCCACCCAAAACTCCGTCGCCCACGTCGGACGGCTGTTGGGGGTGGGGCGGCTTTGAGTGAAGTTTCCTGCGGAAGCGCCTTGTCGCCAAACGGCGTCGTCAAGCCTTCCGTCAAGGACGGGAGGGGTGTCCACGCGAAAGGCGGTGGCCACTTGGTTGTCGAGGTTGAACGGGGTTTGGGCACGGACGTGCGAACTGGCCATGGCCAGAAGCAAAGCGAGGGCGGGCGGCTTCAAAAGCCACCTCGCCCACCTGTTCCTCACCTCGACGCGCAGAATCGACCTCACCTGAAGATGCGTTGTTGGTTCAACCACGATTGGTAAGCTCGTGCGTTGCGCAAATGTTCGCGGTAGCTAGTCGCGAAGCGGTGCCGCCCGGTGCCTCCCGGTTCCGCGCACATGTAGAGGTGCCTGTGGGAAGCGGGGTTCAAGACGCTTTGCAGGTACCGCGGGTCCACGTACCGGATGGGGCCTGGCGGCAAGCCGGTATGGAGGTACGTGTTGTACGGGGAGTCGACGTCCTTGTGCACGTCGAGAACGCGGCGGATGCTGGGGTCGCCTAGGGCAAAAATCAACGTCGGGTCCGCCTGAAGCTCCATGCCCTTGTTCAGTCGGTTCAGGTACAGGCCTGCCACAACAGGCGCTTCGTCGAGCACGGCCGTCTCGGCTTGTACGATAGAAGCCAACACCGTCGCTTCGCGCGGCGTCAGGCCTTGGGCTCGAGCCGCGGCGACGCGATCCGAGGTCCACCAGGTGTCGTGTTCTCGGAGCAAGCGGTCCACAAGGCCTGAAGCGTCCGTTTCCCACCAAACCTCGTAGGTGTTGGGCACCACCCGCCACATGACGGTGTCGAGCATGAGAAGCGTTGCGATTTCGGCGCTGTCGGCCCAAATGTTCTTCGCGCACGCTCCGGCAACAGGCCCCACGTCGCGCCCGGAGGGCACCACAACTCGTGCCGTTTCACGGTTGCCCGTGACCAACCGTGCAGCGCTTTGGCTGACGGCCTCGCCGGCGGGGAAGGTGTACTTGCCGGGTTTCAATCGCGCTTCCCAGCCGCGCCACGACAGGTGATCCAAGACGCGCTGCCCGTCCGTGGGAAGAGCCAACGAAAGAACGTGCATCCGGTCTTCTTCGGCCACGTCGGGAGGAAGTTCCACGGTGAGGTCGGTGGCGCTCCACGAGCCGCGTACCCAACGCTGAAACACGAGGTAACCCACAATCCCTCCAACCGTCAACACCACTCCCAAGGCGGCAACTCCTGCTTGGATGCGTGAAAGGCTCATTCGGTCGGCGAAGTTGGGTAGATGCGTTGAAGGGTGACCACGTCGGACCACCCGCCCTCCGGAAGCCGGATCCAAGACAGGCGCCGACCCGTCTCCACGAAACCGCATCGACCAAACAGGGCAAGGGAAACCTCGTGGGTGGCAGGCACTTCGGCGTAGACTTGGTGCAGGCCCAGGTGCTGTTGAACGTACGCGTCGAGCAACGCCAGGCCAGCCCTCGCGTGGCCTTGCCGACGACAAGCACGGTCGATGTGAACGGCGACGCCGGCGCGCATTTGCCGGGGGTCAAAGTCGTACAAGTCGACGGCGCCCACGCGCTGCCAAGGTTGTGCTGCGTCGCGCCGTGCATCGAGCATCCAACGCAACTGCCGGTCGCGGTAGAGGTCGTGGTTTCCCGAAGCGAAGGCAGTCATCGCTTCCCTGCTGATGGGGAGGACGGTTGCGCCCATCCACCAATCGGCGCTGTCGTTTTCCCACGCACAGAGCGCAGGCACGTCGCTCGTTTCGAGCGCACGAAGTCGATGGCGGTCGGAGCTCAACACGCTGCGAAGATAGCCGTACCTTCGCCGTCATGTGGAGAATCGCACTTCCCATTTTGGTCGCCGTCTTTGCGACCGGTTGCACGGTCAACCAAGACCTGATGTTTCGGACGGAGGCAGACTTTGCGTTTGACACCTTGACCGAGACCGGCAACGAAGCCTACACCTTGGCACCCAACGATCGATTGCAACTGCAGCTGTTTTCCAACAACGGACAGCGGTTGATGGCCATGACCGCGGGGTCGGCTGAGGCCAGCCAAGGGGCCAACCTGCTTCAGCAACAACAGCGAACCATGTTCACGTACCGGGTTGAACTTGACGGAACAGTTGAGCTTCCCGAAGTCGGGGCGGTGCAACTTGCCGGCCTGACCCTGGACGAAGCCGAGCGCAAAATCGAAGAAGCGTACGAAGCCGAATACGTGGACCCGTACGCCATGCTTCAGGTGGTGAACAACCGGGTTTTGGTCTTTCCAGGCGAAGCGGGACAAGCCACTGTGATCACCCTGCAAAACCAAAACACGTCCGTCATCGAGGCGTTGGCCCAAGCCGGCGGCATCCGTCAGCGTGGGCGCTCCAAACAAATCAAGCTCATTCGTCAGAAAGGGGAGGACAACTTGGTCTACGAAATGGATTTGAGCACGGTCGAGGGATTGCAAGCTGCCCGCACCATCGTCCAAGCCAACGACATCATTTACGTGGAATCCAATCCGCAGGTGGTGCGCGAGGTGCTTACCGACGTGTCCCCCGTGGCTCAGTTGTTCACGACGTTCACCTCCCTTTATTTGACCTACCAAGTCTTGCTTTCGCAATAAGCCATGGAAGTCCAAACCACGCCCATCGAAGGTCTCTTGCTGGTGCGCCCCAAGGTGTTTTCAGACGCACGTGGTTCGTTCTCTGAAACCTGGAACCAGAGTGCCTTTGACGAGGCGGTGGGGGAGCCCGTTCGGTTTGTTCAGGCCAACGAGAGTTGCTCCAAACAGGGCGTTTTGCGCGGGCTGCATTTTCAAGCCCCTCCGCATGCCCAGGGAAAATTGGTGCGCGTGGCGCGGGGACGGGTGTTGGACGTGGCCGTGGATTTGCGCGCAGGGAGCCCAACTTACGGCAAGCACCATGCGGCGGTGTTGACGTCGGAAAACCGGTGGCAGTTTTGGGTTCCTCCCGGATTTGCTCACGGCTTCTTGACGCTCGAAGACGACACGCTGTTTCACTACCTCTGCACGGAATTGTATCACCCTCAATCGGAAGGGGCCTTGCGGTGGGACGACCCGACCTTGGGGATTGAGTGGGGAATGGAGTCGCCAAGTGTGAGCGACAAGGACGCCGCGGCCAAGGACTTTGCGTCGTTCGAGACGCCGTTTGCACCCTGAACTTATCCCTCGGGGCGTGTTGGAAAGGAACTCTTCGAGCCTCCGGAGAGTCCAGTTTCGGGTGGCAACTTGGGAACATGCATTGGACTCCTTCTTTTTCTCTCAAAGCTTTGGCAGCAGCCGTGATGTTTGTGGCGGTCGGAGCGTGGTTGAGTTTGCCAACTGCGGCCAACAAAGTGCCGGATTTTGACGTCAGCGCGAAGAAGCACGCGCCGGTGATTTCGCCTACGCTTCCCGCGACCTTGACGTTGTTCGAGGAACCTGTGCCGTTGGAGAGTTTTGGCGTGCGCGAGGCGTTGGACCTTGAACTCGTCGTCAACACGTACCGGCACAGTTCGACCATTTTGTACCTCAAACGGGCTTCCCGATGGTTTCCAGTGATCGAAACGATCTTGGAAGAGGAGGGCGTGCCGTCCGACTTCAAATACCTCGCGGTCATTGAAAGCGGCTTGAGTCAGGTGGTCAGCCCAGCGGGGGCCTCGGGATTTTGGCAATTCATGAAAAAGACGGCCCCAGAATACGGGTTGGAGGTTTCAGCTACGGTCGACGAGCGGTACGACGTGGAGAAAGCCACACGCGCTGCGTGCGCGTACTTGAAAGATGCGCACGCGCGCTTCGGAAGTTGGGTCCTCGCCGCCGCGTCCTACAACATGGGCCAAACGGGCGTCGCCAATGCCTTGGAATCCCAGCACGTCTCGACCTACTGGGACCTGCACTTAAATGCGGAAACTGCACGGTACGTCTACCGATTGTTGGCCCTTCGTGAAGTCATGGAACAGCCCGAGGCGTACGGCTTTCAGCTTGGCAGGGGCGACGTGTACGAGCCGCTACAGGGCCAGGCCATTGAAGTGACCACGAGCGTGGAGGATTTGGCCTCGTTCGCCTTGGATCACGGAACGACTCTTCGAGAACTGAAGGCCTTCAACCCGTGGCTTCGCGACGACCGATTGGAGGTGGGGGCAGGAAAATCCTACCTCATTCAAATCCCGTCGTAAGCGTCCCTGAGGAACAACATCTGCGTCACTCGGACCAGCGGGTGACGTTGGTCGCGCTCGTTCTCATGCGGTTCAGGCCGTCCTCTTCCACCACGTACCTGTCCCAAACCCCGTGTTGCTCCAGCGCCTCTTTCACGTTGAACACGGCTCCGGCAGGCACCCGTGCCGCGTGAAGGGCCTGTCTCAACGCATCGCGTTCCCAGGTTCGAGCAGCCGCCTGAAGCTGCGCCATCAATGCCCCGCGGTGTTTGACGCGCTCCGGGTTGCTCGCGAATTCGGAAGACGAGGCGAGATGCGCTGCACCCAGCACTTTGCACAGCGCACCGAATTGCACGTCGCTTCCAACCGCCAAAACCAGGTCCCCGTCCTGGCAGGAGAGGAGGTCCCCGTAGGGAGCGATGTTGGGATGTTCCGAGCCTTGCCTCTGGGGGGTGTTGCCGTTGATCAACACGTTCGTTCCTTGGTTGGCCAAGGCGGTTAACCCTGAGCCCAAAAGACTCACCTCCGCATACCACCCACGCTCAGTGCGCTCGCGCTCGTAGAGCCCTGCCAGCACCGCGGCACGCATGTGGTGCGACGCCAAGAGGTCCATCAGTGCCACCGGCAACCGAGCAGGGGGGCGGTCGGGATGCCCGTTCATGGACATGAATCCCGTTTCCGCCTGGACCACCACGTCGTAGGCGAGGCGGTCGGCGTCGAATTCCGTGCCGACGAGCCGAACGTGAATCAACCTCGGAAAGCGTCTCGCCAATTCATCCGGACGTAGGCCCATGGCGTCGAGGTCGCGCCACTTCATGTTTTGGAGCAGGACGTCGGTGTCCTCCATTTCCCGCATCAACCAGGATCGCCCCTCGCGCGATTTGAGGTCCATTCGCCCCGTGCGTTTTCCGGTGTTGGCCGAAGCGTAGTACGCCGAGGTTCGGTCGTTGGGCTCGCCTTTGGATCGCCAGGTGGCGGTCACGTCCCCGCCAGGCGCCTCGACCTTGAGCACGTCCGCTCCGCATTCGGCCAAAAACGATCCCGTCATGGGGCCCGCCAGCACGCTTGACAAATCCAGAACACGCACGTTTCGGAGGACTCCGTTCATGCCCGACAAGGTACGCAGCTCCGAACTACGCCAAGGCGGCTTTGTACGTGTCAATCGCCCGTTGCCGAGCCATTTTGTGGTCCACGATCGGCTCGGGATACGCCGAAGTGCCCCACTCAGGGACCCACTGCTTGACGTACGC
>JBDQOS010000022.1:0-3353 GCA_040261075.1 Flavobacteriales bacterium | reverse complement strand
CTTCTGGAAGGCCTGCTCGAAGGCCTGCTGATGGGGAGACCCCTGCAACGACGAGATGGCTTCGGAAGGCATGTTGTCATGCGCCGTCAAAAAGTCAATGCGAAGGGTGCCGTCGGCGTCTGTTTTGGGTTGAGGCTTGGCCAATTCAACCCCAGCACGTTTGAAGGCCTTGGACAACAGTTGGTGGCTCTTGTGCGCCTCCTGTCCACCCATCCGCAAGTGCTGGATGGGTTTCTCTTCCGATTGTCTGAATTCGACCAGTTTCTTCATGACATCACGGGTAAGACAAGGGAATGCGATTTGACTCCGTTTGATTCTTTGCAATCACCGTCAACCCGATGAGTTCAGATTGTCCATTTTTGCTGATTCTGAGGGTGGCAGGAATGGTCGAGCCTTCGCGCGTTTCATTGAGCTTGTAAGTGCGAATGACAATTTGGTATCCTCCCTGTGGAGGATTCTCCCAATGGATGTTTTCTATGGGAGAATTGGTTAGCCGTCGTCCAGGTCCATTTGCATCGACGTCCAGCCGACCTCCAGATGGCGAGACCTTGTCGTCGAAGTAAATGCGGTGAGTACTTGGCTCATAAACAATCAAATCGATGTCGTCAGTGGTTGCCCATGCCAAAGACACAGTGAGCGGTCCTGAATATTGGCCACCAGCCTCATCGAGGCGGTCGCTGATCTCTTCATCTGAAATCTCAGGAGGGGTCACCACAAAAACATCTTCCGCGTCATCGCCAATCACCACGCGGTCTTCAAGCGTGACGCACCGACAGCAGTCTCTCAAGGCGTCGTCCAACCGTGCAAGGTCAGAGTGCATGACCACCACATCGGGACATCCTGGTCGGTCACGAAGGAGCAGGAGCACGCCCAAAAGCAGACACAGCGCGGTCAGCACATTCCATGGCCACCGATTCTCAACGAAGAGCCTTTTGACCCGACTCATGGGCGACTGGATTGAGGGGTGTTGCAACGCTGGTCCACTTGGATGATCAGGTTGTCGATTTGGGCGCGAACACTGCCAATGTCACACGGGCTAAGCTTGAAGATGAGTGCGCCCAAAAGTGAAGCCGTGAGAAATCCACAAGCGAACACCAAACCAATGTGGTGCTGGTGTCCGTGCCACCATGGCGCAGTCCTGATTGGAGGTGTCCCAGGGGTTGGAGGAGGAGTAGGCATGGTTGGTTTGTTGATAGGGGTGGCGGACGCAACCTTTGGCGCATAGGCTCCAGTCAGGTCAGAAACGTGGTTGATGGCATGGTTTCCAAATTCGAACCCCATCGCACTGCGCCACGCCAAAGAGTCAAATTCGCCCGGCGCCACAAACAATGTGACGTTGTCTGCATCCAGGTAGTGGTTCAATTCTGCCGCGTCCATTCCCAGTGCTTGGAGACTTTCTGGGGTGTTGAGCACTGCAACCGCCTTTTTCCGCCAATCACGAAAGGCAAAACGAACCTTTCGCAAGCTGTCGTCATCGACCCCTTTGAGGGAAGCCGCTTCCAACATCTCGTCGCCACTCGGTGACGGATCGATGGGGAACACGGCATTTTCTTGTCCTTCGCCTTGGATGGATCGCAAGACGGGGACGTCCAAGCCGTCGCCGGATGCCGCCAACAAGTTGGCAAGGATCTCATTGGTGTTTTGGACCTCGCCAAGCGTCGGCTTCAGCGGCCGATTCTTTCGGATGCTAAAGCGATATGAACTCATGCGACGCGCTCAAGGCGTTGAAGGATTTGACCGAGTTCCTCGTTCTGCTCCATGTCGTAATTGGCAAAGCCACAATTGACGAGAAACAGGTTTCGAAGTCTCTTGTGCCACTGCATCACGGTTCGGTGCGCAGGGGCAAAGTGGACCTTGGGCAAGTTGGCGAGAGGTTCGGAACCAAACATCTCTGTCATCTTGTCAAACACTTCTTGAGGGTTGGTGTCTCTGGCGGAACGCTCAAGCTGAAGGGTGGTTCTTTCCTCCTCTGTGAAGAAGCTTCCCGAGAGGTGGAACACATACTCGTTCCAATGGTGGGCGATGAGGGCTCCCATTCGCAAAGCGTCGACTTCCCCAGCCATCGTCAAGTTGGGCTGTCCACTCAAGAATTCAGAGATGCGAGAGGCCATTTGCCGTGTCTCAAGCCCATGGTTGAGTTGAGACAAAAGTGCTTTGAGGTCGTCAGCGTCCATGCCCAACGTGCTGAGTCTGCTGTGGCGGCTGTCGTCGAATTCGAGTTTGATTTTGGCAAAGTGCTCCAAGGCTTTGCTCACGGTGGGGTTTTCGTCCAGGCCATCTCCACGGTCAAACAGCCGATTCAAGTCCACATTGAATTCGTTCCAAGCGAGGTCTCGAGCTTCATCATGCCCCGAAAGCCGGTAGCGAATCCGGAAAGCTTCCATGCATTCGGTTCCCGTCATCTGTGCGTTCAGCTCCCGGTGCATCATCAAAAACTCCTCAATGTGTTTTTGGTCGAGAACCTGTTCGGTTGAGGGTTGCAGGGCAAGCCACTCACTTACTTCATTCGAATCGAGCAAAAGTTGAGATTGAAGTTCCATCAACAAATCGCGCCTCCGAAGGGGTGCACATGAATTGAAAAGCAGTTCCAATCGAGCCGCAAGGCCCTCGGCTTTGTTGTGCATGGCCGCAATGTCATCACTGTGAAAATGCTTGCCCATCAGATCACACAAGACTTCCGTGGCTTGATTCAAAATGTTTGTGGCATGCGTTGCCAAACCTGTGGTTCTTGATGCCTCTTGCATGGCATCGATGATTGGACCACTGCCGTTCTTGTTGGGAAGCGCAAACGAATTCCAGGCAGATTCGGGGTCTCTCAGGTATCGATTGGTGTGTTCACTTGCGATGAAGCTGTTCTTGAGTGCTTGATGAAACTGCTGTCGTGTGGCGTACAATTCTGATGAATGGTCGTCTGAGAACTCTTTTAAGACGCGTTCCGGACTGTTCTGTTCAGCATTGAAACCCTCAAAGGAGTGCTTGGACCACGAAAAATCTCGAAGCGGGAATAGGTTTTGAAAAGACTCATCTGGAGTCCATTGTTCATCCCACACCCTTCCCTGAATGACTGTTTGTTGAACAAGGGTAAAAAATCTCTTTTTCCATCGCTTCTCGAGCCCCTGTGGTTCATGATCGACCTGCTCATTGAATTCAAGCTGCTTGTCGAACATGGTACAAACGATCATGAAGGGATTGGCCCGCCTTGCTTGAATGAGCTTCTGTCGTGCTTCTGGAGTTTCTCCAACGTTTCGATGAATCCACTCGCCAACGGTTGATGGCAAATTTTTGACGTCGCTTTGTTTGTCAGGGATGCAAAAAAGCAAGTTGTTGATTTCGTAATCCAAGGAGTACTGTTG
>JBDQOS010000021.1:0-2818 GCA_040261075.1 Flavobacteriales bacterium | reverse complement strand
GGTTCGGGCGAAGTTTATGGCACTTTGCCCCGTTCGGGTGCGGCTGAGGTGGACCGCGCAATGGCCGCAGCCAAGCGCGCGTTTCCGGCGTGGGCGGCGACCCCGGCTGCGGAGCGGGCAGCGTGTTTGGACCGGTTGGCGGACGCCGTGAAAGACCATGCCGCGTTGTTGGCCGAGGCCGAGGCGCGCGACAACGGAAAGCCGGTCTCGCTCGCGTCCCACGTCGACATTCCGCGGGCAGAAAAAAACCTGCGCTTCTACGCGACGGGCATCCAGCATTTCGCCAGCCAGAGTCACGCCATGGAAGGCGAGGCCATCAATTACACCCTGCGCAAGCCGCTGGGGGTTGTGGCGTGCATCAGCCCGTGGAACTTGCCGCTCTACCTTTTTACGTGGAAGGTGTCCCCGGCGCTCGCTGCCGGCAATTGCGTGGTGGCCAAACCCTCGGAGCTTACCCCCGTCACGGCCTACCTCTTGAGCACGTGGATCTCCCAAGCCGGGTTCCCACCGGGCGTGTTCAACGTCCTGCACGGACTCGGACCGGAGGTTGGTGAAGCGATGGTGACTCACCCGGACATCGCCGCGGTGTCGTTTACGGGCGGCACGGTGACGGGTGCCCGCATTGCGGGTCACGTCGCCCCCAAATTCAAGAAGATGAGCCTCGAGCTCGGAGGCAAGAACCCCGCCGTGATTTTCGCCGACGCCGACTTCGACGAGGCGCTGCGTACCACGCTCCGGAGCTCCTTCGCGAACCAAGGTCAGATTTGCCTTTGCGGATCCCGCATCTTGATTGAGCGGCCGATTTATGAGAAGTTCCGGGACGCCTTGGTTGCGAAAGCGTCGAAGATGGAGGCGGGCGACCCGCTTGACCCGGCCACCAAAATGGGGGCGGTGGTTTCGGAAGACCACATGAACAAGATTCTGGGCTACATCGACCTCGCCCGAGAAGAAGGGGGGCGGGTGCTGTGCGGCGGCAAGCGCGTCCATCCCGAAGGCGTCGCAAACGGCTTTTACGTCGCACCCACGGTGATTGAAGGCCTCGGCCCGGAATGCCGCACCAACCAGGAGGAGATTTTTGGGCCGGTCGTCACCCTGCAGCCCTTCGACACGGAGGAAGAGGCCCTGGCCCTCGCCAACAACACCGCCTACGGCCTCGCCGCCACCCTATGGACGAGCGATCTGAAGCGCGCGCACCGCGTGGCATCACACATCGAGTCCGGCATCGTTTGGGTGAACACGTGGCTGCTTCGCGACTTGCGCACGCCATTCGGAGGCGTCAAGGCCTCCGGCGTGGGACGGGAAGGGGGATTCGAAGCCTTGGAATTCTTCACCGAACCCCAAAACATCTGCATCAAGCTCTGAACCTCAGGCGTCTGGAGTCAGCCCCGGCTCGCGCCAGAAATCAATTGCCACCCAGGGCGTCGATTGCGGCCTGCATGGCCGACAACTGCGAATTCAGGGTGTCAACTTGCGCTTGCAGGCCCGTGATCAACAACAGGAGGTCTTGGCCGCTTGCGATGACTTTGCCCGACGCGGTGATGTTGCCGAGGTTGTCCACTTGGAAGGCGTCGCTCCGGTTGTCCATGTCGGCGCCGTTTCCGACGGCGAACAGCACGCCTGTTTGGCCTTCCAAATTCCACTGCCCCACGGCGGTGCCGTTCTCCTGGTCCGCCACCACGTTGTAGCCCACGGCTGCGGAGCTGGATGCAGTTGCGGTCGAACCGCGGCCGGAGGCGTGGCTGTAGAGGCCGGACGCCACGGTTTGGTACCCTTCGGCGTGGGCGGCAAACCCGCTTGACAACGTTTGGAAGCCTTCGCTGTGCGCCGCGTCGGCGGTCGCCGAGGTGCCCTCTCCTTCGGCGTGAGCGCAGGTTGCCGATGCGGTCGTGTTCCGATTTTCAGCGTGGCTGTAGAGGCCGTTCGCAGTGCTCTGGTAGCCTTCCGCGTGCGCCGCGGTGTTGCTGGCTTCCGTGCGGTAGCCTTCGGAGTGGCTGTAATTGCTTACGGCGTCGGTTTGGTAGCCCTCTGCGTGCGCGGCGACCCCGCTTGCTTGGGACCCAAACCCCTGGGCGTGCGCAGCGGTAGAAATCGCGCTCGACCCTTCGCCGATGGCACTTGAGCACACCCCTGTCGCGACGCTGTTTTGGTTGCTCGCAAAGCTGTACGCTCCGGAGGCGGTGGTGTTCCGGCCTTGGGCTTGGGAGTACGTTCCGCTCGCCGTGGTGCCAAATCCCTGAGCCAAGGCTTGGGTGATGTTCAGCGAACCGTTGACTTGACCGCGCGGCCCGACTTCACCGGCAGGAACCACGTCTTCGTACGTGCTTACGCTCAGGACGAGGCGCGCGCTGTCCACGGTCGACACCCCGGTTCCTCCTCCTTCAACGGGCAGGACGCCACTTGGCAAAAACGACCCTCCGAAAAAGGACAGGAACGTGATCAAGTCGCCGGTTTCGATGCTTTCGTTTCCGTTGGCGTCCGGGTTGTACGGGAATCCGGGCTCAGACTGCGACCACGTCGCGTCAACCGCACTCAGCGTCAAGATCAACGTCGCGGCCAGGGCGGGGATTCGGGAGAAAGAGGTCCACTTCATGACATCCAAGATACGACCGAGCAAAAAAAGAAGGCCGCCCCAAGGGACGGCCTTCCAAATTCAATACGCAAGCTCAGTGGGAGGGTTACTCAATGACGAGCAACTTCTTCGTCGTCACGAAGTCCTTAGAGCTCACTCGGACCTGGTACATGCCAGATTCCAAGTTGTTCACGTCGAGCTCCAAGGTCGTTGGCCATCCCTCGTACAGTTGTCCGTCGAACACCTGTT
>JBDQOS010000020.1:0-4707 GCA_040261075.1 Flavobacteriales bacterium | reverse complement strand
GCCTTGGCGTTGTTTGCGGCCTACGTGGAGTTCACCGGCATCGAGGGCATCAACATCTTCAAGGCCAACGTCCTCGCGGCGTTGTTCATCGGTGGCATGGTGCCTGTCGTGTTCTCGGCCTTGGCCATGAACAGCGTCGGAAAAGCCGCCATGGAAATGGTGCAAGAAGTGCGTCGCCAGTTCAAAGAGATTCCTGGCATCTTGGAGGGCACAGGCACACCAGAATACGGCAAGTGCGTGGACATCTCCACCCAAGCGGCATTGAAGGAAATGATGCTCCCTGGCGCCATGACCATCCTCTTCCCATTGATCATCGGATTGGTGCCCCTCATGTTGGGCGCAGAGGCAGCATGGGCGGCTGAAACCCTGGGCGGCTACATGGCCGGCGTGACGGTAAGCGGCGTGCTTTGGGCGATCTTCCAAAACAACGCAGGTGGCGCGTGGGACAACGCGAAAAAGTCCTTCGAAGCCGGCGTGGAAATCAACGGCGAAATGACGTTCAAGGGATCTGACGCGCACAAAGCCGCCGTCACCGGCGACACGGTGGGTGACCCCTTCAAGGACACCTCTGGTCCATCCATGAACATCCTCATCAAGTTGACGTGCCTGGTGGGCTTGGTGATCGCTCCCATCTTGGGCGGCGGCCACGGCGAAGGACACGCAGAGGATGCGGAAACGAACACGGACCGGACCGAGATTGTTGTCAACGTGAACGAATGAAACTCATGAAGCACTACTTCCTCCCCTTTTTCGCAGCCACGGCCTTTTTGGTTTCGTGCGGCGAGGCCTCTCAAACCCCAACTTCTGAAGCGTCCAAGGCAAATGCCGAAGTCGACGATTCGCGTTTGACCGACGGCATTTACGTCATCAACAAAGTGTCGCCAAAGGTGACTTGGGCCGCAGAAAAGTTGACCGGAGACGGCCACACTGGAAACCTGTTCATTGAAAGCGGCAAGTTCCGTGTCGAAAATGGCGGCATCGTGGACGGCTTGGTCGTGTTTGACATGGCCCGAATTGACGTCACCGATTTGACTGGCGAATCCAAGGAAAACCTCGAAGGACACCTCCGTTCTGGAGATTTCTTCAACGTGGAAGCGCACCCCAAGGCCGTGCTGAAGGTCAACGCAGTCGCCTCGCAAGACGGCGAAGACGTGTTGAACGGAAGTTTGACCATGAACGGCGAGACGGTGGACTACAGCATCCCAGTTCAAATCGCGGATGCTGATGTTCCTGGTGTCGAAAACGGCATTGCCATTCGCGGCAAGTTCAACCTCGACCGGACCAAACACAACATCACGTACCATTCGAAGACCTTCAACGACAAGTTGGACTGGTTCATCAAAGACGACGTGGCCGTGGGGTTCTCCGTAATCGGAATCCCAACGAACTGAAACTAAACATCCCTGCACAAAAAAGGCTCGCCAATGGCGAGCCTTTTTTGTTGCTTCCCCGAAGCGCGGCGCCTCGGAGATCTTCGGTCGGACTTAGCTGAACAAGTTGTTCAGCTTTCCGTCAATCGACGTGATGATGTTTCCGAGGTCTTCCTTGTCTTCGTGAAAATTGTTGTTGTCGACGTCAACAATGAGCAGCTCTCCTTTCGTGTACGTGCTGATCCACGCTTCGTACCGTTCGTTGAGGCGGTTGAGGTAGTCCAAACGAATGGCCTCCTCGTATTCTCGGCCGCGCTTTTGGATTTGGGCAACAAGTGTCGGAACGGACGCCCGCAAGTAGACCATCAAATCCGGCGGCGTCACAAACTCCTCCATGAGCTCAAACAACGACAGGTAATTCTCGAAATCCCTCGAAGTCATCAAGCCCATCGCTTGGAGGTTGGGCGCGAAAATGTGCGCGTCCTCATAAATGGTCCGATCTTGAATGATGGGCTTGCCCTTTTTCTTCATCTCAATCAGCTGCGCGAAACGCGACTTCAGGAAGTAGATCTGCAAGTTGAAGGACCACCGCGTCATGTCCTTGTAGAAATCGTTCAGGTAGGGGTTGTCGTCCACCTGTTCGAAGTGGGGGGTGTAGCGGTAGTGTTTGGCCAACAGCGTGGTCAGGGTGGTTTTCCCAGAGCCGATGTTTCCTGCGATGGCGAGATGCATGAGGTCTTCGTCGTTTACGTTGGAGTCAAAAACGGAAGACCAAAGTAGGTCGGACGCTGCGCCCCTGCAAGGGCCGTCAACAGGTTGGGGATAACTCGCGTTTTCCCGCTGCCAAGACTTCCAACAGAGTCGCCTCGTTCTCAGTCAAGCGAGGCACTTTGTGCTGGCCGCCAAGGCGGTTTCGCTTCTGAAGCCACGCGTCGAAGGTTCCTGCAGGCACGATCTCGAGCTGCGGGGGCGACAAGGCAAGGTCGCCGCTTCGCTTCGCTGCGTAATCCCCGTTCAAGGATTTCAAGGCCGCGTCCAACCTCCGAGCAAGGTTTTCCGCAGGCAGCTGCAAGGAGCACGGTCGGAATTCAATTGCCCAACGGTGCCCAACAGGCTTGCCGAAGTCGTCCAAGACCGGGCCCGCCATGTAGTTGTAAACGTGGAGGCCCAGGTCCGTTGAAATTTGGGCCAAAGCTCGGTCGGTTTGGTGCTCCATCACTTCCTCACCGACGAGGTTGAGGTAGGAAGAAATCCGCCCAGCCACCTGAACACGAAGGGGGGTTTTGGAGGTGACGGTGACAAGGTCCCCCACGAGGTATCGCCAAAGCCCCGCGTTGGTCGAGATGACAAGGGCGTAGGTGGCCCCCTCCTCCGCCTCGCGAAATTCCAAGGTGTCGGGGTCCGGCTTGCCCACCTCCTCCAACGGCATGAACTCGAAGTAAATCCCGTGGTCCATCAACAGCGCCATGTCGTTGCGACACAATTCGTCTTGGTAGGCAAAGAACCCCTCGGACGCGTTGTACGTCTCGAGGTAGTGCATGGGAGGGTTCGCAGGACCGTTGGGAATCAGGTTGGCGAACGTGTCTCGGTAAGGTGCGAACCCCACGCCGCCGTGCATATAAAGCCACAAATTGGGCCAAACCTCCCGCAGGTTGGACGCCCCGGAAACCTCAAGCACACGCTGAGCGACCAACGACATCCAACTCGGCACACCGGCCAAAATGCGGACGTCTTCGTTCATGGTGGCCTCCGCGATGGCCTCGACTTTGGCCTCCCACCGGTTCATCAACGCAATTTCGCGGCTCGGAGTCCTTCGAGCCTCGCACCACGGCGGCAAATGCCGAACGATGATGGCGCTCAGATCCCCTTTGTACGCGTGGCTCCCTTCGCGAACCAAGGAGCTTGAACCACCCAGAATCAAATGTTTTCCTTGGTAGAGCTGCGCCTCGGGTACTTGGTGACAAAACTGAGCCAAGAGGTCTTTGCCGCCTTTGTAATGCCCCTCGTGCAAGGAATCGCTGGTGACGGGAAGGTACTTGTGTTGGTCGCTGGTGGTGCCGGAGCTCTGGGCAAACCACTTGGTCACACCCGGCCACAAGACACTTCGCTCACCTTCGCGTGCACGGGCGATCCAAGGCTTCAATTCGTCGTAGGTCACCACAGGAACCCGGCGAACAAAGTCCTTTCTGCGTGCGAGGTCAGAAGGGCGACTCACACCCAACTCACGACCGTATCTCGTCGAAGCCAGTCCGTTGATCAGCCCCAAATACACCCCTCTTTGGGCGTCCGCAGGGCGGGACTGCGCCCACGAGATGTGTGGCATTCTCGCCCCAATCAGGCGGTGAAAAATCCGGTTGGCTGGCATGCCAGCAAGTTACGCAAGCCCTGGATGCTTTTGTCAATCCAACTCCACCTCACACGGCTTCCTCCACGGCCGCAAAAACCTTGGCCACCGCTTCCAAGGCACAATCGATGTCCGCCTCCGTTGTGTAGCGGGAGAAGGAGAACCGGACACTTGCCTTGTCGGGATCGTGGAACCCCAACGCACGAAGCACGTGAGAACCGAGGGTTGCGCCACTTGAACAGGCACTTCCTCCGGAACAGGCCACGCCCTCCAAGTCAAGCAAAAACACCGCCATCCCGCCGTTGGGGTGGGGCGGGAACTTCGCGTTCAACACCGTGTAAAGCCGGTCAGCACGGTCGGACTCACCATTGAACACCACGCCTGGAACAGCGCGCCTCAACCCGGCCACCATCCGTTCCTTCATTGCCCGAATGTGCGCCTCGTGTTCCGTCATGTGTTCAAAGGCCAAATCAAACGCCTTCGCCAACCCAACAATCCCCGCGACATTTTCCGTGCCGCCTCGCAACGTCCTTTCTTGCCCGCCCCCGACAATCATGCCGCCGACCCGAAGCGTCGGATTGACGTACAAGAAGCCCGAGCCCTTGGGCCCGTGAAACTTGTGGGCACTGCAGGTCAAGAAGTCCACATCCAATTCCCCCAAATTCATGGGGTAATGGCCCATTGTCTGCACCGTGTCGCTGTGAATCCATGCTCCGTGAGCTCGACACACGTCACTCAACCGCTTCAAATCCAGCACCACGCCCACCTCGTTGTTGGCGTGCATCAGCGACACCAACGTCGGCATGTTGGAATCGGACAAGGTTTGTTCGAGGTCCGCCAGGTCCACACGGCCGTCCTCGTGGTGCTTCACATGCACCACTTCCACGCCCTGGCCTTCACCCGCGGCGTTGGTCGCTTTGACCACCGCGCTGTGCTCGGCTTCCGAGGTCACAATGCGCCGCACACCGAGGGAATTCACCGCCGCCTGAATGG
>JBDQOS010000019.1:0-2540 GCA_040261075.1 Flavobacteriales bacterium | reverse complement strand
CGTGGACGGCGACTTCATGAGCCGCACAGGCGTGGGGCCAGGCCAAATCACCCTCCACCCCGCGGGCATCCCGCACGGACCCCACCCCGGAACGTACGAGGGAAGCATCGGCAAGGACCGCACCGAGGAGTTGGCCGTCATGGTCGACACCTTCCGCCCCCTCCAAGTCACGCAACAAGCCCTCGACCTCGAACTGGAGGGCTACCACCAAAGCTGGTTGTGAGCTGGGTGGAGATGAAAGAACTTTGGCCTTCGACGATTTGGCCTTCACCATGACAGAACCTGAAGACATGCTGACCGAACCCACCACCAACCTCGAAAAAGTCGTTCCCGAAGCCCACGATTTCCTGCCGCTGCTCGGCACGGACCACGTGGAATTGATTGTCGGAAACGCCAAGCAGAGCGCCTACTACTACATGGCCGCCTGGGGCTTCCAGCCGCTCGCGTTCAAGGGCCTCGAAACGGGAAGCAAAGACAGCGTCAGCTACGTGCTGCGCCAAGACAAGATCACCCTCGTCCTGACCACGCCGCTCAAGGAAGGCGGCGAACTCAACGCCCACCTCGACAAGCACGGGGACGGGGTGAAGTCGGTGGCGCTTTGGGTGCCGGACGCGCGCAAGAGCTTTGAGGAAACGACCAAGCGAGGCGCCGAAGCCGAATTCGCCCCCGAGGTACGCAGCGACGCCGACGGCGAGGTGGTTCTCAGCGCCATCAAAACGTACGGCGACACCGTCCACGTCTTCGTCGAACGCGAGAACTACATCGGATTGTTTTTGCCCGGCTACCGCGCGTGGAACCCCGACTTCAAGCCCGCGCCCGTGGACCTCAAGTACATCGACCACATGGTCGGCAACGTGGGCTGGGGTGAGATGAACACCTGGTGCAAGTTCTACGCCGAGGTGATGGGCTTCGCGCAGCTCGTGTCGTTTGACGACAAGGACATCTCCACGGATTACACCGCCCTCATGTCCAAGGTGATGAGCAACGGAAACGGGCGCATCAAGTTTCCGATCAACGAGCCTGCGGAAGGCAAGAAGAAAAGCCAAATCGAGGAGTACATCGACTTCTACCAAGGCGCGGGCGTGCAGCACATCGCCGTGGCCACCGACGACATCGTCAGCACGGTGACCGCCCTGAAGGAACGCGGCGTGGAATTCCTTTACGTCCCCGACACGTACTACGACGACATCCTCGACCGAGTCGGCGAAATCGAGGAAGACCTCGAGCCCCTGCGCAAGCTCGGCATCCTGATCGACCGCGACGACGAAGGCTACTTGCTGCAGCTTTTCACCAAGCCCGTGGTCGACCGCCCGACGATGTTCTTCGAGATCATCCAGCGCAAGGGCGCGAAGAGCTTTGGCAAGGGGAACTTCAAAGCCCTCTTCGAAGCCATCGAGCGCGAGCAAGAGAGCCGCGGCACGCTGTAACTTCCGCTTGTGAGCGAGACTCCTGTCCTTTCGTTGCGCGACGTGTCGATCGCGTTTGACGGCCGCGAGCCGGTCGTGAAGGGGGTGTCGTGCGACGTTTGGGCGGGTGCGACGACGTGCATCGTCGGCGAGTCCGGTTCCGGCAAAACGTTGACGTCCCTCGCGGTCATGGGCCTGTTGCCCTGCACGGGAAAGCTCGTGGCGGGCGAGGTGCGCGGCCCGGAGGGAGCGCTTTGGGCGGCCCCGGGCGAGCATCGCGCTCCCGTGGGGCGCGACGTGGCGATGGTGTTCCAGGACCCGATGTCGTCCCTGAACCCGTCGATGCGGGTCGGGGCGCAGGTCGCCGAGCCGCTCGAACTTCATCAGGGCGCGAGCGGCGAGGCGGCCCAGGCCGAAGTCGCGCGCTTGTTTGCCGAAGTCGGCTTGCCCGAGGGGTCCGAGCGCAAATACCCCCACGAACTGAGCGGGGGCCAAAAGCAGCGCGTCATGATCGCCCTCGCCTTGGCCTGCAACCCGAAGGTGTTGCTGGCCGACGAGCCGACGACGGCGCTGGACGTGACGGTGCAGCGCGACGTCCTCGACTTGCTTCAGGAGTTGCGGGACGCGCGAGGCTTGGGCGTGCTCTTTGTCACGCATGACCTCGACGTGGTGAAGGACATCGCCGACCACGTGGTGGTCATGCGGCACGGCGCGGTGGTCGAGTCGGGCACGTGCAAGGACGTCATGGAGGTGCCCAAGCACGCCTACACGCAAGAGCTGTTGGCCGCGATGCCTTCGCCCGCCACCAACAACTCGGGAGCGGACGAGACGGAGGGTAGGCCCCTGATTGAGGTCCGGGGGGTGGTGAAGCGGTACGTCACGAAGAAAAACGTGTGGGGCAAGCCGGTGGCGCATTTTGAGGCGCTGAAAGGCGTGAGCATGGCCATCGCGGCCGGCGAGCGCGTGGGCTTGGTCGGCGAAAGCGGGTCGGGAAAGTCGACGCTTGGCCGCGTGATGCTCGGGCTCGAGACCGCCGACGAGGGAGAGGTGAATTGGAAGGGCGGTGCGGCGAAAGGTCGCGTGTTTCGGAGGTCGGCGCAGCCCGTGTTTCAGGATCCCTTCTCGGCCCTGAAT
>JBDQOS010000306.1:0-8041 GCA_040261075.1 Flavobacteriales bacterium | reverse complement strand
GTGGATCTCGGGTCGAGCGGGCCTTTCGAATTTCCCCGTGCAGATGCAACACCTCGGTGCTTCCGGCCCGCTCGTGCAGGTCGTCCACGTTTTGGGTCACGATGTGAACATCGAAGAGGGTTTCGAGTCGGGCCAGCGCGAAGTGACCTTCGTTGGGAGTCGCCGAGACGACCTGCCGACGACGCTGGTTGTAAAACTCCAGCACGAGTTCGGGGTTGGCGGCGAAGCCTTCGGGGCTGGCCACTTCTTCCACGCGATGCCCCTCCCACAGCCCATCGGCGCCCCGAAACGTGGCGATGCCAGATTCGGCACTCATGCCTGCACCGCTGAGGACCACAAGGCGAGGTCGGGAGGTTTTCATGGGCACAAACTACAGGCCAACCTGAATTCAGGGACGCAAAAACTGCACCTCGTTTTGTCACTTGTCCACAAAGCACGGCCTCGGGGCAAGGCGCGCAGTATCTTTGCCCCCGATGAGCGAACGTCAATTCATTGTGTACGATTTGGAGGCGACTTGTTGGCGGAGCCGCAAGCCGAGAAAGGTGGAGATCATTGAGATTGGCGCGGTCAAAATCAACGAGAATTTGGAGGTGGTGGACGATTTCTGCCAGTTCGTTCGGCCCAAACTCCACCCGGAAATCAGCCCCTTCTGCACCAAGCTGACCAGCATTGTGCAGGACGACATCGAGGACGCGCCGTTGTTTGACGAGGCCATATCGAATTTTGAAGAGTGGGTGGGCTTCAACCAGACGCGTTCGGTGTTGATGAGCTGGGGCGAATTCGACCGACGTCAGTTTGCCAACGACGCGCGGCTTCACGATTTGGACTTGCCTTGGCTCAAATACTGGGCCTGCTTGCAGCGGCACTACAGCCGTTGGAAGGGATCGAAAAACCAAATCGGACTCAAGAACGCCCTCGACATCGAAGGGCTCAGCTTTGACGGAACACAACACCGCGCCATCGAGGACGCGCGCAACATGGCCAAGCTCTTCGCCAAGGTGGCGAAACCGTTGTCACTCGTCTAACCCACCCTCCTGGTCTACCTTCGTGGCATGCGCGAGACGTGGTTTTTGTTCAAGCACTTTTGGAAGGCCGACGTGCGCGCCCAACACGGCATCGCTGGGCTGGTGTTGTTTGCCGTGGCGACGGTTTATGCCGTTTACCAAGTGGTCAGGGGTCGCCCTGAACCGGAAACGTGGAACGCCATGGCGTGGGTCATCTTGCTCTTCACGGCGTTCAACGGCGTAAGCCGAAGCCTGGAAGAGGATCGGCCCGAAGTGCTCGCTTACCTCCGCACCGCAGTGCAGCCGCTTCATTACATGCTGGCCCGAACCCTCCACAACGTGGTGGTCCTCTCGGGGCTTTCGTGCTTGGTGGTGGCGTTCATGGGCTTGCTCATGGGCTGGGGGAATTTGGACGGGGCGCGGGTTGGCGGATTTGTGGCCGGGATGGTGTTGACGGCATTCGCCCTTGGCACGACGTTGACGTTGCTCGCGTTGATTGCGGCGCGGGCGGGCGCGGGGTTTGGTTTGACGGCTGTGCTTGGCTTGCCTTTGGTTCTGCCCACGGTCCTCGTCTCGACCACGCTGGGCGGTGAATTGATGCGCGGGGTGCTCGTGGCAGACACCTGGCACAACTTCGCATTTCTTGGGGTTCTGACCCTCGGTTCCGGAGTCCTCGGGGCCGTGCTGTTCCCGTACCTTTGGCGCGCATCATGACGGTTAAGCAACACATGACTTCGCGCGGCATACAGGCCGTACGCCTTCTCGGACTGGTCCTGCTCGCCTACACGTTCGTCATGACCTTCACGGTTCCGCTGGGCCCCGGTTTGGAGGACGTCCGAATCAACCGGAAGGAAATCACCAACGAAGGCGGCGTCTACGAGTTGGAAGTGGTCGGCCACGGCACCCATTTCGCCACGTCAAGTCCCCAAGTGTTTCTGCGACGCGGTGAGCACATCGTCAACGCCACCGCCATCAAATCCCTGGACGACACGCACCTCAAATGCCGCGTCCGCCTGCCCGAATTCGTTCCTGCGGCCAGCTTTGACGTGTTCGTCAACGGAGCAGGCGACGGGACAATCAGCTACGCCAACGGGTTCTTTGCGGAGGGCTTGGAAGTCCTGAGCAAGGCCCGTATCCGAAGCGACCGCGAGGTCTTGAATCATCTGGCGGAGGAGGATTTGGGCTTTCACTTCCCTTTCCAGCCCAACATCATGGAGAGCATCCGCAACCTGATGTTGCACGTGCCCATGTGGTTCACCATGTTCCTGCTGATGGGCATCAGCTTCGCCCAAAGCATCCGCACCCTGCGCCTCGGCGGCGACGAGGACCGCGATTTGCGGGCCGTGGCGGCGGTGAAGGTCGGGCTGTGGTTTGGGGCGCTGGGCTTGTTGACGGGCAGCCTTTGGGCGCGTTTCACGTGGGGCGCTTGGTGGGTCGATGATCCGCAACTGAACGGGGCGTTTGTGACGGTCATGGTGTACGCGGGCTACCTCGTGTTGCGAGGTTCCGTGCAGGACCCCAAGTTGCGGTCGCGCTTGTCAGCCGTGTACAACCTCTTCGGGTTCTGCCTGCTCGTTGTGCTTTTGATGGTGCTGCCGCGGTTCACCGAAAGTTTGCACCCTGGAAAGGGAGGCAACCCCGCGTTCAGCAGCTACGACCTCGACAGCGCGTTGCGCGCGGTGTTTTACCCCGCCGTGTTGGGCTGGATGATTCTTGGCACGTGGATGTACAGCCTTTCGCTGAAACTCGAGCGGATCCGCACGCGTCGTGCACAGGTCGAGGGGACGCGTGCACTCGTGCCTCTCCCCGTGCTGTTGGTGACTCCGGCGTCAACTTCCACCTTCGAAGACTTCTTTGTTGCTTCAGGAAAGATGCCCGTCGTGGTCGGCGTCGCCGTCATCATCGTGCTCGGCCTCGGGCTCTGGTGGGTGCGCGCGGTGCGTGAACTGCGTCGCCTTCAATCCGAAACCCCCGACGTGACCTCCACTCCTTCCAACTCCGCAAAATGAAGCGCACCCACATCGTCCTTTTGTTGCTCGTCGCCGGCCTGATGGGCACGTTTGTGGCCAGCATCACCAGCACGAGCCGGTCGGTGGACTTCGCCACGGCGTTTGCAGATCCGGGGACGGAATACAAGGTCAGCGGCACGCTCGCCGTCGACTTCCCCGTGGAATACGACCCGCAGAAAAACACGTCGCTTACCAAGTTTCATTTGACGGACAAGAGCGGTGTGGTGCGTGAGGTTTGGCTCGAAAAGGCGAAGCCCACGGGCTTGGAACGCTCCGAGAGCGTGGACCTCTACGGCATGGCCGACGGGGAGCACTTTCGCGCGACGGAGATGCTCATGAAGTGCCCGTCGAAGTACAACGAGCAGAACCACCTGTTGGACACGGACGCTTGATGGAATACCTCGGCGAATGGATGTGGGCGGCGTACCTCGGCCGCACGTTGGTGGCCGTCGCCTTTGCCTCGGCCCTTCTCGCCACCGTGGGGTTTGTGCGCGGCAACTTGAAACTGGGGCGCGCCGCATTTGTGACGCACGCAGCCAGCACGTTGGGCGTCATTGCGTTGATTTTCGTGCTGTTCTTCGGACACCGTTACGAGTTCCAGTACATCTGGAAGCACCTCAACAACGAGATGCCGATGCGGTTTGTGCTCAGTGCGTTTTGGGGTGGACAGGAAGGCGGGTTTCTCTTGTGGATGTTCTGGCACAACGTGCTGGCGTTGTTCATCCTGCGCCGTGCCGATTCGTGGCAGCGCGAGGTGATGTCCGTGCTCAGCGCCATCGAGGCGTTCCTGGGCGTCATGCTCCTCGGGGTGTACTTCGGGGACTTTCAATTGGGCTTGGACCCGTTCCTCTTGCTTCGCGAAGCGCCGGCCAACCTTGGCTTGCCTTGGACGGCGCGAGCCGATTACCTTACATCGATTCCTCAGTTCGCTGATGGACAAGGACTTAATCCGCTTCTCCAAAACTACTGGATGACCATCCACCCCCCGACTCTGTTCCTGGGGTTTGCGGCGTGCAGCGTGCCCTTTGCGTACGCCGTGGGGTCGCTGTGGCGCCGGGATCTGACCGGGTGGATCAAACCCGTGCTCCCGTGGGCCTTCTTCGCCGTGGGCGTGCTCGGAACGGGCATCCTGATGGGCGGAGCGTGGGCGTACGAGGCGCTGAGCTTTGGGGGGTTCTGGGCATGGGATCCGGTGGAGAACTCTTCGTTGGTTCCTTGGATGGTGCTGGTGGCAGCCGCGCACTTGCTGCTGATCAACCGCAACCGAAAGACGCCAACGGCTTTGTTCTCGACGATCTATTTGAACATTCTGGCGTTTTTGTTGGTGCTCTACTCGACGTTCCTGACGAAGAGCGGCGTCCTTGGTGACACCTCCGTGCACAGCTTTGTGGACAGCGGCATCCTGCCCCAGCTCCTGGCCTACCTCCTCGCGTTTGTGGCGCTCGGGCACGTGATGCTCCTCGAAGACGCCGAATCCCGGAAGATCTACGGGGGCCTCGCCCTCGCGACCCTGGGGTTGGTGGCGGCAGGCCAGCCGGCGCTGGGGTTCTTGGCGTTCCTCGGGGTGATGGCGGCGGCCGCGATTCGGGCGTTCCGGCGCGAGTTCAAAAGCGAGGACGACGAGGATGCCTTGTGGTCCCGCGAATTTTGGATGTTCGTCGGGTCCCTCCTCTTGGTGCTGGGCGCCGTGCACATCACGTGGCAGACGAGCGTCCCGGTCTTCAACCACTTCCTCGAACCGTTTTCGCCGCTCCTGACCTGGGCCGAAGGCGTGACAGGCTGGCAGGTGCTGGGCGATTTGGCCCAACACGACCTCGCCCCCGGCACCGACCTTGACCGCACCTACCACCTCGTGCAGGTGCCGCTTGCCGTGCTCATCTTCCTGATGATCGGCATGACGCAGTGGCTGAAATACAAGAACACTGACCTAAGCACCGTACGCGGAAAACTCGGGCGGTCCTACCTCGCCGCCGCCGTCGTCACCGGGACGCTCTTGGTGGCATACGACTTCACATGGAGTGAAGTGCCTCGCGTGGCCCTGCTCTTCGCGACGCTCTTTGCAGCCTTCGCCAACGCCGACTACATCGTGGCGATGTGGAAAGGCAAGCTCGACGCCCTGGGGTCGCCGCTGGCGCACGTGGGCTTTGCGCTGACGATTTTTGGCGCCGTCCTTTCGACCGCCCAAAAGGACGTCATCTCCCAAAACCGCATCGGTGACATCGCCACCCTCAACGAGGAACTCAACAACGCCACCGACCTGCTCCTGATGGAAGGCGACACGCTGCCCATGGGGCCGTACTTCGTGTCGTACCGCGAGCGACGGCAGGAAGGCATCCACGTCCTCTTCGACATGGATTACTTCGAGCGCGCGCCCAAGGCCTACAAAACAGGCCAAATCGTGGCCCACGAAGGCATGGTGTGGCAAGCCCTCGACGACCACCTCGCCAGCCCCACATTCGACGAGGACGTCGAATCGCACTGGAACTTCCTTCCCTTCCCTCAAGAATCCCAAACTTCACGCGCCACGCGCTGGGTGAACGGCACAGCGGGCGACCTGGAGTTCACGTTGTCGCCGCGCATCCAGCTGAACGCCCAGATGGGCAACGCGCCGGAACCCGACACGCGTCACTTCCTGACGCGCGACCTGTACACCCACATCAAGTGGGGCCGAGTCACGCCACCTGAGACGGACGAAGAAGGCTGGCTCGGCGGACAGTCCCAAGAGTTTGTGGTCGGAGACTCCATGTTTGTCGGCGGCGTCTTGCTCACGGTGGACAGCCTGCGCGTGGTGCGCGACGACGAGCGTGCGGATCGTGGCCTGTTGGACGACGACCTTGCCTTGGCTGCCTGCCTCGGGCTCCGTCGCGGCCGCACCGTCGAGGTGCACGACCCGCTCTACATCGTGCGCGGCAGCACGGTCGTTCCCGACCTCTACGAGGCCGAAGGCTGGGGCTTGCGCTTCCGCATTGAGGCGTTCAATCCGGAGAACGAGACGGTTGAAATGACGGTGTGGGAACACGAAAGCGTGCGCCGCGACTTTGTCGTGATGCAGGCGGTCATCTTCCCCCAAATCAACTGGCTCTGGCTCGGCTGCATCCTGATGAGCTTGGGCTCGTTCTTGGCCGTGCGATTCCGCATCCGTCAACGCAAAGCCTCTGAATCCAAAAGCCGTGGATAAGTACCGCATCGTCCTGATTGGCGCAGGCCGCGTGTCCTGCGAACTCGGGCCCGCCTGGCTGGACTCCGGGCACGAAATTTTGCAAGTGGTGAGCCGCACCGAAGCGTCAGCGCGCCCGCTCGGCGACCGCCTCGGTTGTCCTTGGACCACCAAACTGACTGAAGCGGCCGGCGCCCTTTCGGACGCGCAGGTCGTCGTGGTCGCCGTGACCGACGGCCTGATCGCCGAAGTCGCGGAAGGCATCTCCAGCATGGTCTCGCCAGGCTGCGTGATGGCGCACCTCTCGGGAGCAACGCCCTTGGAAGCGGTGCGGGCGCCCGGCGCGGTGGTTTGGCCGATTCGAAGCTTCAATCCCAAAGCAAGCAGCGTCCCGCTCGAGGGCACGCCCACCGTGGTGGAAGCCTCCGACGACGGAGCGATGCATGTGGCACGAACCCTTGCAGCGGCGTGGAACGGAGAGGTCGCCGAAGCATTCGGGGAACAGCGCGCAGCCGCTCACCTCGCCGCCGTCATGGCCGACAACTACGCCAACCACATGCTCGCTGAAGCTCAAGAAGTGCTCGAAGGCCGCGGCCTTCCTAAAACGCTGCTCCGAAACCTCGTCTTGGGCCTGACCCAAGGCGGCTTGAACGGAGACTCGCGCGAGCGCCAGACAGGTCCCGCGAAGCGTGGCGACGACGCGACCTTGGCCCGTCACCGTTCCCTCCTGCCTGACGACGTGCGCGACTTGTACGACGTCGTGGCAGCCCACATCGCCCACCGACACCACTCATGAACTACAAGACGAAGCTCTCCAACATCAAGCTCTTCGCCTTCGATTACGACGGCGTCTTCACCAACGGCACCGTGTATTTGATGCCCGACGGCAGCATGGCCCGAACCGCTTCGGCGCGCGACGGGTTCGCCGTCCAATGGGCCGTGAAACAAGGCCTTGAACTTGCGGTGATCACCGGAGGGAAGGAAGAACCCGTGCGCTGGCGCATGGAGGGTCTAGGTGTGAAGGAAGTGCACCTCGGAGCTTCGGACAAACTGGTTGCCGTACGCGCCCTTGCAGAACGAAAAGGCCTTTCGCTCGAGGAGATCGCCTACATGGGGGATGACCTGAACGACCTCAAGGCTTTGCAGGCGGTGGGGCTCAGTGCCTGTCCATTCGACGCAGTGCCCGAAGTGCGAGATGTGGTCGATTGGGTGGTCCCTGAAGGCGGCGGGCAAGGGTGCGTCCGAAACGTCCTTGAACAGGCCATGAAATTGCGCGGTTTGTGGACGAGCGAGGAGGGCCATCGTTGGTAACTCCTCCCCGTCAAATCCCCGTTTGAGGCATCCCCATACCCTAACTTCGCACACTCATGGATCGCAACACATTGACCGGGCTGCTGCTGATGATGGCCCTGCTGTTTGGGTACCAATGGTACATCTCCCCAACGGACGAGGAAATCGCCGCGTGGGAAGCCCAACAGGAAGCCGAAGCCGCAAGCCAAGACAGCTTGGCCCAAGCCGCGTTGGAACAGGAGCGCGCCGAGCTCGCTTCCATGCAAGCCCTGCAATCGGAATCGAGCCTTGCTGCCGACACCGCGCAAACGGAAGCGTTGAACGCAGAGCTGCAGCGTCGGTACGGGATTTTTGGGAGCGCGGTGGCGGGACGCGATCGGGACGTGGTCATGGAAAACGACAACGTCCGTGTGGTGTTCAACACCCGCGGCGGGATGCCCGTCGAAGCCACGTTGACCGACGGCTACACGCGGTACGGATCGGACGAGCCCGTGAGCCTTTGGGCGCGGGATTTGTCGGAGATGAACGTGTCGTGGGACGTGCCTGGCGTGGGCCGGGTGGGTTTCCAGGACCTTCACTTC
>JBDQOS010000305.1:0-3065 GCA_040261075.1 Flavobacteriales bacterium | reverse complement strand
TTCACCGACAACATCCCTTCGAGCGGCAAATCGAACATCGAGCTTCGCAAGCGAGCGTTGTCCGTGGTGAACGAATTCCCTTGAATTCGAACTTCAAAGGCGCCGAGCTCTGCTTCCAGTCCGCCCTCGTTGGTGGTCCGTTCCCAATCGACTTTTCCTCGGGTACCAAAAAACCTTTCCTCCATGGGACGGTAGCTTCCCGAAGCTTCGAGAATGCGCGTGCTGTCCCCTTTGGACAAACACACGAGCGTCCCGTTCGTGCATTCGATGACGGGCTCTCCGGATTCGTTGGTTGTCAACACCTTTTCTCCACCTCGAAACAACCAGGTCGCTGCCGTCGATTCAAACAACAACCCTTGAGTAAAAAGCCCCTCTGAAAGGGCCAAAAAGGCCTCCGACTCTTTTCGCTCCTTGGGGTTGGTGAGGAAATAATCGATTTGGCCATGCCAAGCATTCCATTGGCTCCAATCCTCTCGCTCAAGCAGGACGTTCGCCCCACGCAAGTAACCCAGGACAGCCTGACTGAAACGCGTGCGGTTGCTTTCCAAGGCGCGAACCACACCAATTACTTGTTGCCTCCGCGCTTCGCCGGCGACCTCCTTTTCCAAATTGGACGAAAAATCGCGTCTCACCCAACGCGCTTGATCCGAGCCAACCTCGGAGGCCTTTCGTTCCATGTCTTTCAGAAAGGAAGCGACATTTTCAGGCGCCGAATCCGCCTGCCCAAGTGAGGCATTGGGCAACAAGCACGCCCCAACAAGGAACCAGAGCATCAAGCGAACGTTCATGCACCGAAGGTAGATTTGGCCTTCAGTAGGCTTGCAAGTCTTACGCCAAAGGTTTCCAACAATGCATGCACGCCCACCCCTCTCGGGAAGCCACTGCACGCAGGAGCAATCCTTCACGGTCGATCGCCAATTGAAGCGCCTTCACGTCCCCTTCAAAAAACCCACTTAAGAGCAACGAGCCACCCCCCTTCAACGTCCGGGCGTAGGCGTGCATGTCCGCCTCCAACACGTTTTTATGAATGTTGGCGCAAATCACGTCCCAGCATCCGTCTGGCATAGACTCCATCGAGGTGCCGTCGCCCTGACGGAAGAGCAGGGCATCCGATGGAGGAAGCAAGTCTGGATTCAGCTTCACGTTGTCTTGCGAATTGACGACAGCGTCGTGCTCAATGTCCACCCCAAGCACGGGCGCAGCACCGCGTTTGGCCGCAACCAAAGCCAGCACACCTGTGCCACACCCCATGTCCAACACCGCACGGCCATCCAATGGCAGAGCAAGGAGGGTGGCCGTCATCAGGTGCGTGGTGGCATGGTGCCCTGTCCCAAAACTCATTTGCGGCGCAATGACAACGTCCAAGCCTTCATCAGGCACCTCATGGAAGGGGGCCCGAATCGTGCATCCCACGCGACCTTCTGCGTCTTGTACAACCACCTGCGGGTACTCCGATTCCCATTGAGCGTTCCAGTTTTCTTGTGGAACCACTTTTTTGTCGCAGGTCACCGAAGCAAAACCTCGAACCTCTTCCAACATCGTTTCAGCAAGCGTCAGGTCGACGTCTGCAACGTCTCCATGTGCAACCACGCCCCGGTCGTGAGGCTCAAACATGGAGAACCCGCATTCGTTCAAGTAAGCAACCACCACCTCCCGCGCAGGGAGCACGGGTTCAAGAACGAGGTTCCACGTATGAAACTCCTTCTGCACGAATCAGCGATTCAAAGCCGGGTGACCCTCGAGCACTCCTTGAAAATCCGAGGGGTTCAATGAGGCCCCGCCAATCAATCCACCGTTGATGTCGCGCTGAGAAAACAACTCCGCGGCGTTGCTCGCCTTGCAGGAACCTCCGTACAGCAAGGGAACCTCCGCAGCGACTTCGCCGCCAAACGCCTCCTCGAGCCACTTGCGAATCGAGGCGTGCATGTCCTGGGCCTGATCCGAAGTCGCCGTTACGCCCGTACCAATGGCCCAAACGGGCTCGTACGCCACGACCACTTGGTTCATTTGCTCTGAAGGCAAACGCAACACCCCGGACTGCAACTGCTTCAGGACCACGTCTTCTGCGCGTCCAGCTTCCCGTTCTTGAAGGGTCTCCCCGCAACAGAAGACGGCAACCAACCCTGCGTCAATCAGGGCGTCCACCTTCGAAGCCACGGCGACGTCCGTGTCCCCAAATCGCGCACGGCGCTCGCTGTGACCAACCAACGCCCCGGCCACACCGCACGACTTCAACATTTCAGCTGTGTATTCGCCGGTATGTGCTCCAAAGCCTTCCGCACTGACGTTTTGGGCCAAAACACGCAATCCCTCAGGAGCCTTCTCTGCGCAGACCGCCAAAAACGGCGCCGGGGGAGCCACCATCACCTCCACGCCGCGGTTGGCTCCAAGCCAATCCGCCATGCCGTCCATCCACTCCAGGGCCTCGCCCATCAATTTGTTGCTTTTCCAGTTTCCTGCTACAAGGTTCCTCATCACTTTTGTTGTCTTGATTGGGAGGCCAAAATTCGGCAACCCTCTTGTCTTCACCGCATGTCAACGCAAGATTCTTCCATCGTCGTCCCTGAACACCTCTTGGCCTTGCTCAAAAAGCATTGGGGGTACGACCAACTTCGGCCGCATCAAGTGGGCCCGGTGCTGGACTTGGCGGCAGGTCGACACACCCTCGCGCTTTTGCCTACCGGAGGTGGGAAAAGCGTTTGCTTCCAATTGCCTGCCCTCGCCCGAGGCGGCCTTTGCTTGGTCGTTACTCCGTTGGTTGCGCTGATGGAAGATCAATGCCAAACCCTCCGCAAAATGGGACTTCGTGCAGAGGCTTGGGTCGGCTCCGACGGAGACCGGATTTTGGACAACGTCCGGTTTGGCCCTGCTCAATTCCTGTACCTCTCGCCTGAACGACTGGACCACCCCATGTTCTTGGCGCGACTCGAGAATTGGAAGGTCACCACGGTCGTGGTCGACGAGGTCCATTGCATCTCCCAGTGGGGGCATGACTTCCGCCCTGCTTTCCAGAAGATCGGTTCGCTGAAATCGGCGTTTCCCAAAGCAGTGTGGGGCGCATTCAC
>JBDQOS010000304.1:0-3690 GCA_040261075.1 Flavobacteriales bacterium | reverse complement strand
GGCGACGGACCATGGACCGACGCGCCAGCGCACTAAGCGCAGTGTGGGGAAGCCGACCGCCGCGGTCATGCGCCTTACTTGCCGGTTTTTCCCTTCCGTCAACGTCACGGATATCCATGCGTCAGGGACCGTTTTGCGGACCCGAATCGGAGGAATCCGATCCGGATAGGTTGGCGTGATTTTCCCTGCACGACACCCCCTTGTTTCGAATTTTTTCCCCTTGATATTCAGGGTCATGGGAAGTTCGAGTTGTCCAATTTGTTCAGGACTAGGGGTGCCTTCAACTTGGATGTGGTACGTACGCTCGTGGCCGTTCTTGGGATCCAGGATTTGGGTTTTCAGTCGGTTGTCGTCCGTAAGCATCAACAGTCCTTCGCTGTCGGCGTCCAAACGTCCCATGGGGTAGACCTCCCGCGGCAAGCCCAAATTCAAGCTCGCCAATCCCGGTCGGTTTCCTTCAGGTGTGAATTGGCTCAACACCCCAAACGGTTTGTGCAACATGTACAATCGCGGCATCGCGCGAAACTACTTCAAGAGGCCGTCGCGTCGTACTTTTGTCTTTCGGTTGACTCCGCCGCCTCACTTCGGTGGGGAGGAAAGTCCGGACAACACAGGGAACCACACTTTCCGAAAGGGAAGGCGCGTTCAACGGAACGCGACAGACAGTGCCACAGAGATTTAAACCGCCGATGGCCCTCGGGCACAGGCAAGGCTGAAAAGGTGGGGTAAGAGCCCACCAGCGCAAGGGTGACCTTGCGGCTTGGGTAAACCTTGTGGGTTGCAAGACCATGTATACTGGCGTTTGAGGGCGTCCCGCCTGAGTCAGAGGGTAGGTCGCATTAGATCAATGGCGGAGCCCTTCGGGGAACAGAATCCGGCTTACACCGAGCTTTGAGGGGAGGTGCGGAAACGCATCTCCCTTCTCCATTTCCCCAGATTTTGTCGGCGTCACTCCGGAATTTGTGGTAGGCATTGAATTTTGTGTTTTTTGTTCCCTTTACTCCAATACCTTTGTGGGGTCAAACCTTCTAAAACAGCCGCCACCTCTCATTCCTGCGGCAATGCATCATGTCAAAAATTGATTTTACTTCGAAAGAAATTTCTTCCTTGCGCACCCATTTTATGAAAGAGCGAAATCGCCTTTCAGGCGAATTGGCACACGTGGAGTTGATGCTTGAGAAGTTGGGGGTCGCTCCCGTTCTAAGCAAGCAAGGGAAGAGCAAAGTTTCGGGCCTGACCGCGAAGGGTCTGCCTCCTAAAAAGCGCGGGCCCAAGAGCGTCTGGGGCGCCTTCATTCAGAAACGACTTCGGGCGCGAAACCGCCCCATGAGCTACGAGGAGCTGATCGACGATGCCATGTCCATCCATAAGATTCCGGAGAACCGCAAGGAATCTGCCAAAGCGAGCATCCTCAACAGCGCCTTCCGCCTACGCACGGTGCACGGCAAGATCTTGACGGTAGGACGGCCTGGAAAGAAGGACAAGATGGTGGTTTTGACCAAGTGGCTTGAAGAGAACGGGACCTTGAAAGCCGAATACGCACAAGCGTTCAAAGCGGCCATGGGCGGAAAGGCACAGAATGTGGACATGTCGGGCATTCCTGAAAGTCCTTACCCCGAGGCGGAGGATGCCGAGAAACCTTGACGGCTCGATGAAATGGACCGCAAGGAATGGGGCCGCAACAAAAAAGGGACGCCACGAGCGTCCCTTTTTGCATTCCTGTGTGGAAGGCTCAGCCTAAGAAAGGGTAACGGTAATTGGTCGGAGAAACCAACGCCTCCTTGATGGTGCGAGGGCTGACCCAACGAAGCAGGTTCAGGTACGAACCGGCCTTGTCGTTGGTTCCAGATCCGCGGGCTCCGCCGAAAGGTTGTTGCCCAACTACCGCGCCTGTGGGCTTGTCGTTGAGGTAAAAGTTTCCTGCCGCATTTTCAAGGCGCTTCGACGCCAAATCCAAGGCGTAACGGTCTTGGGCAAACACCGCTCCGGTCAACGCGTATTCGGACGTCGAGTCCACAAGCTCGAGTACGCGATCGAAGGAGTCTGAACTGCCGTCGTCGTAGACGTACACCGTCAGCACGGGCCCAAAAATCTCCTCCACCATGCTCTTGAAATGAGGATTCGATGTCTCGATGACGGTTGGCTCCACGAAGTAGCCTACGCTGTCGTCGCACCCACCTCCGGCAATGATTTCAGCGTCGGAGGCTTCCTCAGCAAACCGGATGTAGCTCTTGATTTTGTCGAACGCGCGCCGGTCGATGACCGCGTTGATGAAGTTGCTAAAATCTTCGGGAGATCCCATCTTCAGTGTGGCGAGTTCAGCCACCATCTCCGACTTGATGGCCGGCCAAAGCGATGCAGGAATGTAAGCGCGTGAGGCGGCGCTGCATTTTTGGCCTTGGAACTCAAAGGCGCCACGAATGAGCCCGGTGACCACAGCGCTTGGGTTGGCGCTAGGATGCGCCAACACGAAGTCCTTTCCACCCGTCTCGCCAACGATTCGTGGGTAACTGCGGTACAGTTCAAGGTTTTCCCCGATGGTTTTCCAAAGGTGACGGAAAACCCCGGTTGATCCCGTGAAGTGCAGGCCGGCAAAGTCGCGATGCTTGAACACCACGTCGCCTGCAACCGGACCGTCGCAAGTCACCATGTTGATGACGCCGTCGGGCAGCCCTGCCTCCTGGAAAATCTCCATGATGACCTGAGCGCTGTACACTTGCGTGTCCGAGGGTTTCCACACCACCACGTTGCCCATGAGCGCGGCCACAGCAGGAAGGTTTCCAGAAATGGCGGTGAAATTGAACGGGGTGATGGCAAAGACAAATCCTTCCAACGGACGGTACTCCAAGCGGTTCCAGATGCCGTCCGCGCTTTCAGGTTGTTGGGCGTGAATTTCCTGGGCGTAGTAGGCGTTGAATCGCAGGAAATCGGCAAACTCACACGCGGCGTCGATCTCCGCTTGGAAGCAGTTTTTGCCTTGAGACAGCATGGTGGCTGCGTTGATCTTGGCTCGGTAGGGGCCGGCAATCAGGTCAGCGGCTTTCAAGAACACCGCCGCGCGATGTTCCCAACCCAGCGCAGACCACTGCGGCCTTGCTTTGAGGGCAGCTTCGATGGCCATGGAAACGTGCTCGGAGGATCCGTAGCTGAAGTGCCCCAACACCTTCCCGTGCTCGTGCGGGGGCGTCATGGGACGCCTGTCGTCGGTGGACATGCGGTTGCTCCCGATGTACATGGGCACTTCGATGGGCGCCTGGTTGTACATGGTTCTGTAAGCCTGCTGAAGGGCTTCGCGCTCGGGAGTTCCGGGAGCGTAGCTCAACACAGGTTCGTTGATTGGGTAGGGTACGTTGAAAGTTCCGTGGGCCATTGTGAATGATTTACAGGCCAAAACTACGGCGCTTCCCGTCCTCCGTCCGTCCTTCGCGTTGCACAACCCTAACACTGCACATCCCTGTCATGCGTTTTTTGTCCAAGAGGCCTTTTGATTCATCCAGCCACATGAACTTGGGTGCGCTTCGCCAGGCTCTTCGGTTCTGCACTTTGCTCGGATTCCTGTGTGTTCTCCCTCGCGTGTTGGCGCAGGGGGACGAATCGTCCGAGGAAGTTTTGGCGCAGGCAGAGGCGGCGTTTTGGGCCCAGGATTGGGAAGCAGCTCACAGGCGTTACGCTGAATTGCTCAGCTTGGAG
>JBDQOS010000303.1:0-9672 GCA_040261075.1 Flavobacteriales bacterium | reverse complement strand
CGCCGATTTCTGCGTTGCCGCTGAGTCCCCAACTTCCCCGGACCTTGAACAGGTCAATCCAGTCCTTCTCGTCAAACCAAGGGCGCTCGGTCAGATTCCAAGCAGCCGAAAACGAGGGGAAAATGCCGTAGCGCGTCTGCGGTCCAAAACGCGACGAACCGTCGCGACGAACCGTGGCCATGAGGGACCACTCTTTGCCCGAGTAGGCTCCACGAATGAATTGACCAATCCACGCGTTTTCGCTGAAATCGTCAATTCCCCGCAGCGGCTGCGGCGTAAAGGTGATGGTGTTGGCCAAGTACGCCAAGTTGGGGTCGTTCGAGGCCAAGCTGTCCCGGGATGCCCCCAGGAAGTTGTACGAATACAGCGATGCGCTGTACCCACCAACCACATCCACCTTCCGGTCTTCTTCCAAATTGACCGTGTACGTTGCGTAGTTCTCCCACTGCCATCCTTTCCACGTTCGGTGTTCCTTGCCCACGGAGTTGACCACGCGCTCGTCCCAAGGCGGGCGGTTGGGATCTCCTTCAAACAGGGCCAAATCGTAACTCGGCGAGAAGTTGACCCTCTCCTGAAAGCTCACGTCGGCGTTTACCGAGGACTTGAACTTCAATTCAGGAAGCAACCTCCACTCGCCCCACACGTTGCCCACGAAGCGGTTCGTGTTGTATACGTCGTTGGACAACGCAATCTGGTTGAGGGGATTCTTTATGTCTGAGCTGCGTGAATACAGCGCGTAGGTGTACGAACCGTCCTGCCTAATGGCCTCTGTGACCGGGTCGAAGTTGAGCGCCCTGAACACCGGACTGACGAATTCACTGTTGTCTGCGATGACTTGGTCTTCCGTTGCGGTGAACGAAACCACCTGACCGATCTTGAATCGTTCGCCCGCGTTTTGATCCGAGGTCAAACGCACTGTTGTTCTCTCGTAACCGTCTTTTTCACCGCCCACGATGCCCTCTTGACGAAATTGGCTCGCGCTCAAGGCCATGGACGAATTTTCCGTGCCGTTGGTGTAGCGTACACTTTGAGAGGACATCGGTGCCCGAGAGAAAAGCTCCCGTTGCCAATTGGTTCCTTCCCCCAGTTCTGCAGGGTATTCAATCCCTTCCAAGGCCGACATGCCGTTGGCGGCCCGGCCCTCGTTAATCAAGGTGGCGTACTCTTCGGCGTTGAGAAGTGACATCAATTTCCACGGCTCTTGAATGCCGTAGTACGAATCGTACGTCAAGGTCGCCTTGCTGTTGCGCGCGCCCTTTTTCGTCGTGATTACGACCACCCCGTTTCCGCCTCGCGCACCGTAAATCGCTGCTGACGCGGCGTCTTTCAAAATGCTGATGCTCTCAATGTCTGAGGGATTGAGGTAGTCAATCCCGCCAGACGGGATGCCGTCCACAATAAACAGCGGCTCCGAATTGTTGATGGAGCCCAAGCCCCGAATGCGAATCGTGGGTGTGCTTCCTGGCTGGCCCGAGTTTTGGGTTACCTGCACCCCGGCGGCACGCCCTTGCAAGGCTTGCTCCGTCCGAAGCACGGGGATGGACGTGGCCTCCTTGATGTCCACCGTGGTGACCGCTCCGGAAATCTTGCTCCGTTGCTGGTTGCCGTACCCGATGACGACGGCCTCTTCGAGTCCCGCAACGTCGGGCTTCAATGACACCTTGAGGTCAGACACGGTGTTGGTGACCGTCACCTCTTGACGCAAGTAACCGATGTACGAAAACACGAGGGTCGATCCAGACGCCACGCTCAGCGAGAATCTGCCGTCCAGGTCCGTGGAGGTTCCAGCGTAAGACCCCTTGACGGTTACCGAAACACCGGGAAGAGGCATGTCCCCTTCCACAACCGTACCTGAGACTGCAATGGTCGTGGAACCGCCAGAAGTTGCGGCGCCGGATATGGTGGTTTGGGCCCACATCCCTGATCCCGCTCCAAGGAGCAGAATCAGGGACGCTAGCCAGGAAAGTCGTTGAATCATTTCACAAAGTTCCAGGAAGTACGAGCCTCCTTGGTTGACAATTGAATGGTGTACACCCCTGCGGTCCACGCAGATGCATCAAGCACCAACGTTTGTTCGTTCTGACGCATTTGGGCATTGGCAATCAAACGCCCTTGGACGTCGCGCACTTCAACTTGGGCATTTCCAAGCAAAGGAGCATTCAAACGCACGTTCAATTGATCGCCAACTGGAACTGGGAACACCGCCCCTTTCAAGGTCACCACGTCTTCAACACCGTCGACTGCGGTGGTCATGGTGAGGCTCGTCGAAGCTGAACATCCGTTGGCGTCCGTCACGGTCGCCGAGTACAACCCGCCCGCGAGCGAATCGGGATTGGCTTCCATTCCTGTCATGTTGGTCCAAACCACGGTGTAGTCAGGGGTGCCTCCCGTCACCGTGGCAGAGGCTTGACCGTCGCCAGCGCCGGAGTCTTCGCTCACAACTTCCGCAACAATCGTCAATTCCTCAGGCTGTCCCACCGTGAATTCAAATGCGTTGGTGCAACCAACGGTGTCCGTGGCCAACAACGTGTAAGATCCAGCCGCCAAATCGCTCGCGCCGTAGCCGACCAACACCGTGTCGGCATAGATCCAATCAAAGGAGAGCGTGTCCAACACGTAAGTCACGCTTTGCCAATCGGTGGATGCCGTGTCAATGAGCACAGTCCCCGTGCCGCCGAAGCAGAGCGCATCGATGGCCGTTACACCCACTTGAGGGCCTTCACCGAACACACAGCTTCCGTCATCTTCTGTGGCGTTTGCATCGTAGTTGCATGCCGTCTCATCCGTGCAGCCAGGAACGGGCTCCACCACACATCCTGTGCAGAGGTTCCAGCACACAACGTCCAATACTTGGTCACCTGTCACCTCCAACGTGCGGTTGGTGTACCCGTCAATGGTGCTCGTGCGAGCCGTTCCTTCATCGAACATTTCTTGGTCGGTCCATCCATCCACCGTGAATTTGTATTCCACGGTTCCACCGTTCAGCTCGACATCCAAGGTGTACACACCGTCACCGTCGTCGTCCGTCATCACGGCACAACCGCCGCACCAGCCGTTGAACGAACCGTTCAAGTTTACAGAGCCGTACGTACCGGCGTAACCCGCCATGTCCACTTGGAATGTCACCATTCCACCTGGCGGCGGTGGGACGTCGTTGCAAATCCCGTCGCACGTGCCGTAGTAGTCGCTGGTGGTTGACCCTGCTTCCGTTTGGCGGTTGGCGTAGACGCTGTAATCGGTGACGGGTGCGCACGTCGCGCCGTCCACCATGTCGTTGACCAGGTTTTCTTGGTCCGCGAACCCGTTGATGGCATACTTGTATTCCACCGTTCCGGTCAAGTCCTCAATCACCACAGTGTAAATGCCGTCGCCGTCGTCGTCGGTCAGGGTGTTGTAGTCTTCATTGGCACACCAGCCGCAGAAGGGACCTGTCACAAAGACGTTGTCAAATTCAGGGGCACAGGTCATGTCCACGTTGAACGTGGTTTGGGCAAATGCAGCGAGGGTCAAACCGAGCGCTGCTGCGAGAGTAAAGAGATGTTTCATGAAATCTTAAATGTTTGTTTTCAATTCAAATTCTGTGGTCTGGTTGCCAACCCGAAGGCCAAACACCCTGCTCCACCTAGTACGTCATAATCGTGTCCCAAGAACCCAAGCTCGGAAGTGTAGACATGAAGTGCCAAGGTCTTTGTTGCACCGGGGTCCACGAACACATGCTTGTAGGCCGTGAGTTGCGTCATCTCGCCCACCTTGTCCTCAAAGGTCATGGATACCAAAAGCCCTTCCACCCGATCCGACCTTAGAAAGTCCTCAAACCCGGAGTCGCTGACGCCTTCGACCGTTCCTTCAGCTTGGCACGCCGAGCAACCCATGAGCGCCACCAACACGAGGCTCAAGGGTCGCAATGATGCGAAGTGAAAGTACAGGTGGCGCTGGAGCACCGTGCAAGTTTGTGCCATGTGAGGAACAAATCAGCGAGCATTCTCTAATTCCAGTCCACTGGATGGAGGCATTGTCCGGACGACTTGGAAGAGCTCTCGCCGAGGGCGCAAGCTACTTCATTCCTTTGAAATAATCCTGCTTTTCGACCCAAAAAGGTGTCCCCGTGACAACTTGAACTCAAAAACGAAATCGCGTCGCGTTGGTGCGGTGGGCCCACCAATTCATGGCCGTCTCGGCCCCGAGTCGGTAATCGGCCATGACGTCCGCTGCCGACACGGACCAGCCGTCGGTGGCAAGTGGGAAAGGCGGAGCGATTTCCTCCCACGTTCTCCCCTGGTTGTCACCGCCGAGCAGCAAACGGTCGACGGTGGCGTTGTACCGCTCGTGGCCCTGCTCAAAGAGCGGTACGAGCGCCGGATTGTGGCGGTACCAGTACGACGCGAAATAATCGACGTAGCTCTGGGAAACGTGATCCCCCATGGGGCGGGTGCGCACCACGAGAATGTTCTTGCCGCCCAGGTCAAGGGCTTTCTGGAGCGGGAGTGGGTCGGAATACCCCCCGTCGAACACCCACTTTTCTCGAAAACGAACCTTTCCACGCGTGACGAGCGGGAGGGTGGCCGAGGCGACGAGGGCGTTGATCCATTCGCGTCCCTTGGGCTCGAAATAAAGCGGTTGGCCGCTTTCCAATTCGGTCGTGACGACGAGGGCGTGGACCTTGGTTTGGGCTTGCGCAATCGCCTCCAAATCCAACGGGGCGTGTCGCATCACGTACGCCTTGAGGTGAGCCAAATTCATCAAGCCCTCCTTCGACCACGCCGAAGAGAACCGAATGAACTTGCCGTCCTCCACCAATTCCTTCGAGACCCGGTAGAAATGCTTGTACTGGCCCGAGAGGTGCGACGCCATCACCATGGCGCCTGCGCTGACCCCGAGGATGCGATCAAACGGCATGGGCCCCAAAAGCAGCAACGCGTCCATCACCCCCGCGGTGAATGCGCAACGCAGGCTTCCTCCTTCGAGGACCAGGGTGTCATATGGGCGAAGTGAACGCATGGGCTGTTTCAAAATCTACGACACAGGCGCCCAAAATGTTGCCCTCACCTCCCGCCCCACGTGGGGCACTCGCGGCAGTCGCGGTCGGAATTCCCCCAGCGCAGAGCCACACCTGCGCTCACGTAATCGGCGCGCCAGTCCGTGAACCGAAGGGAAGCAAACACGTCCAAATTCGGATGGACCGACAAGAACAACTGGGCCTTGTTGAATCCCTGAACAAAACCCGGCGTGGGGTTCAACAGGACTCCGCCTTTGAGAAGGTCCAACCGAGCGCGCCCAAACAACCACGACCAACCCACACACAACCCGGGCTGAAGTCGGTCAAGCACGTGAGACGCGAGGGTGTCGGACGGCGCGTCCGTCGCGGGGTCAGCGCGCAACGCCCCGTGGTGCACCACCGACCCTTGGGCGGTGACGGCGTATCGGGGACTCCAAACGAAGGAGGTTTGGGCCAGAACTTCCTGGACGCCGTAGACGTGCCCACCGTACCCCCCGTGATCGCGGCCACCAAGGGCGAGCCCCACGTTGGAGCGAAACTTCAAGGTCTGAGCTCCGTCCATGTACACGCTGCGACGCGGGGTTTCGCCAAGCCGAAACGTGAGCTGAGCTTGGGGCGTGTTGATGCCTTTGTTGGGTCGGCGCAGCGCCCCGTTGCTCGTGTGCAAAATACCGACGCCTAGGCTGAGCGGGCTGTCGTTGGCCACGGTGACGCCGAGCCTCACCAAGCCGTTGAAATGGGACCCAACCGCTTCGAGATCAGGGGACGTCTCGGGGTTGTAGATCTTCGTGTTGTAGGCGAGGCCGGTGCTGAACGACCAGCCGACAAGGCGGGTTTGACCCGTTCGCAGGGTCCATCCGAGCTGGGGCTGCCAGCCGTAGGACGAGGCGCCTATGCGGTGCATGCCGACGAATCCCCCGTGCTCGACGCCGCCAAAAAACGCCGCCCATCCATTCGAGGCACGGGTCATCCATGCCGCGTAGCCGCCGAAGGCCGTGCCGTCCACCGCATCGCGCATGTCGCCTTCCGCAAGCCACACGCCTGACGACGTGCGGACCTCAGTGGGCCACCATTGCATTTGGGCTTCCGCCTGAAGGACGCCAAGGGCGCCCAGGACAAGGAACAACGCTCGCCTCATTTCTTTTTGAATGCCAATTCGTAGCGCGCGATCCAATCTTGCGGCGTCATGCGCGTCGCCAATTCGCCAATCAAGTCCCAAGGAATCTTGTCCATCTTCTTGAAGCGGATGCAGCTCTTCCCCATGTCCAGTTTCCCAAACCGACCCGCGTCCCAAGATTCTGTGAACCACGCCATGTCGTCCGGGCTGGCGTACAGGCCCATGTGGTAGAGGGCGACGAAGTTTTTCTGGTTGGCGAAACTCACAAACGGAAGCGGCAAGCGAGGATCGCAGTGGTACCCGGGCTCGTACGTGCTGTGCGGCACCACGTAGCCTGGCATGCCGTAGCTCAGCTCTTCTGAAAACCCTTGAGGAAGGTTGTCGCGCAGCACCTCACGCATCCGACGCAAGGCCTCCTGGCGTTCCTCAGGTGCCTTGTTAAGGTAGTCCTCGACAGAATTGGCTTCAATTTTCATGCTTGCAAGAAAACGCGTTTCGAGGCTCAATTCGTGCGCGAGACCAAAAACCACGCATTCAACAACTCTTCGCGGTTGTAACGCATGGGTGCGTTGGTGTTTTGGTCGAGGACGACGCACCCGGCCGCCTCGCAGATCGCTTGGCCCGCGGCCGTGTCCCATTCCATGGTGGGGGCGAAACGCGGGTAGGCATCTGCCGCGCCCTCCGCAACCATGCACAGTTTCAAGGAACTCCCTTTGCTGATCAAGTCCACTTCGCCGTGCCGGGACCGGGCTTCTTCCACGTACGCCTCCGTTTCCGGCGACATGTGCGAGCGGCTGGCCACCACCGTGAACGGCCGGGCCGCCGGCGCGTCGAACGGCAAGGCGGCACGCGCAGACCACGCCTCGTCCACCGAGGGCACCTGCGTCAGGTCCACCTCCAGGCGCCACGCGCCTTCTCCCACCACGCCCACGTAGGCGTGGCCCAGCACCGGCGCCAACACCACTCCGCCTGCTACGCGACCGTCGCGTACCAGCGCCACGTTCACCGTGAACTCGCCGTTGCGCTTGATGAATTCCTTGGTGCCGTCCACCGGGTCGACAATCCAGAGCTGCCGCCATCCTTGCCGCTCCGAGTACGGCATGTGCTTCCCTTCTTCCGACAGCACAGGAATGCCTGTGGCTGCGAGGTGCCGCATGAGCACGTTGTGGGCAGCTCGGTCGGCGCGGGTCAAGGGGCTCTGGTCTTCCTTGTACTCCACGCCCATGTCGTCGCTTTCGTAGATGTCCAAAATCGCTCGGCCTGCCTCCAAGCTCGCGGCCAACGCCACGCGAATCCAATCGTTCATGGCGTCAAAGGTGCGTCACGCAGCCCTCACTTCGCAAGCGTCATGCGCTTCACGTCGGTGAATCGACCGCGGGCGGTTTGGATTTCAAACCGGTAGAGGTACGACGCCGGCGGAAGGTTCATGCCCTCGAAATCCACCATGAGTTCGTGCCTTCCTGCCGGCAACGGGTCCACAACGACGTGCGCCACGCACGCGCCCGACGGGCTGAACAACGCGTACGACACCTCAGCCGCCTCGTGCAACACAAGGGGAATCTGCGTGAAGGTTGCGACCGGGTTGGGGAAGTTTTGGCCCAACTCGAACACACGAGCGTTCTGCAATTCCTGGTAGCCCACGCCACTTGTACCCGCCCCTTCGACTGTGGCCTCGAAGTGAGACACGTATTCCTGCGCTTCCTCGTCCCAGGCCAAATCCGCCAACTGAAGCTCATACCCATTCGCAAACACGCCGTCTTGAGCAGGAGTTAATGGGTCGGGACCCGCCGGATACAGGTCCGGATGCGCGCTCACGGCATTCACCGCGTCCTCATGCGGCCACGTCCACTGGCTCACCACGCTGTACTGCGAGCTGACAAAGACCTGGAAGTGCACGTGCGTCACGCGTCCCGGGTACCATCCCGGGAAAATGGTCACGAACTCGCACTCGCCGTTCGCGTCCGTCATTTGGTAGCCCCGGCAATAGGTCAGTCCCTCCGACCCCATCTGCGCGTATCCGGAGTAGTCTCCGTCCCGATCGCAATGCCAAATGTTCACCCGGACGTTGGCCATCGGTTCGCAGTTGTCCGCCCCCACAATACGCACCCGCTGGCGCAACCTCACTCCCTCGCGGTCCTCATGAATTTCCTGCCGGAAAAAGAACTCGTTTTCCGTCAGGTCGAGCGGAAACGGCCCGGCCGTCTCGCTTGGAATCAAAACGCAATTGCTGCGCTCGGAGCCCATGACTTCGCCTTTGCGGGACTGAGCGGAAGAAGCAAAGGGCAATGCGGCAGGAAGAGCGAGGGCGGCTCCCACCGACTTAAGGAATTGACTGCGTTTCATGGCGAAGAAAAAATATTGGTGGTGAATCTCCTCCAAGGTACGCACCTCGACAAACGAATGTTGGGCGATTGACCTACAACGTGTACACCACCTGCACGCGGACGTTTCGTCCGGGCTCGGCCATCCCCACGTTGCGCAACAGGGAAAGGGTCGGGATGTATGTGACGTTTGTGGCGTTGATCACTTGGGCATTCAACCGAATGCGTTCGCCCCAATTCCAGGACGTGGACGCATGAACCAACACGGCGTCGCGGGAGGCTTCAACCACCACGCTGCTGGCTCCCTGAGAACGTCCTGCCCCGCTCCAGCCGCGTCGGACTTCGAGCCGGCCTGTCGCGGGGGGAGTCCACGGAAGCGCGGCGCCTGCTTCGTCTTGGGCATCGACGACCGACAGCGCAACGTGGGCCGACCACGGAAGATCGCGCGGCGCTTGCCATGTCGCATTGAGGTCGGTACCTGCCAACCGCGCCAACGTCGCTTGGTGAAGCTGAATGGGGAGACCTCCGCCGTTGGTTGAGCCTGCGGGAACGAGGAGCATGTAATTTTCAATGCGGCTCGCGTACAAGGCCACGTCACCGCTCCACCCCGTGCCCTCGGCGGTCGAATTCACCACCCACTGAAGGTCCACGCTGCGGCTCGTTTCTGCCTTCAAGTCAACGTCGCCCCGTTCCTCGCGGAAGCTGTCGTAGTGCATCCCAAACGCCAGCAACTCCGACAAACCCGGGGCGCGGTTCCCCTGCATGACGTGGGCGCCCAGGCGGTGTCGCTGCCGCGCCTGCCAGGTCGCGCCGAGGGCTCCTGACACCATGCCGTAGTCGCGGCTTCCGGCCAAGGCAAGGTGGCCGGCGTCGGGATGAAGATCAGGGCGAGCGGACCACGCGATGCGGTGCACGTCGCCTCGAATTGAGGCCGTGGGCACCACGGAAGCCGCGGGCTTGGACGCCTTGGCAAACACCCCCGCCCCTTGAATCGAAGCGTCCGGGATGAACGCCCGTTCGAGGTCGATGAGGGCGGTGTCGTTTTGGTTGGTCTTGGTGAATCCTTGGCTCCCCAAGGACCACTCCCACCCCTGGTCGCCCTCGCGGTGGGCACGCACGTCGTAGCGGGTGGTGCGCAGGCTGAGGTCGAGTTCCGTGTGCGCTTGTTCGTTGTCTTCCGAGAGGTTGTCGGGCGGGACCACCGCCAGCTCTTTGCGGTGATTCAACTGGTAGCTGAT
>JBDQOS010000302.1:0-10703 GCA_040261075.1 Flavobacteriales bacterium | reverse complement strand
CTGTTCGATCAAGGCGCCACGGAGCCGGCCTACCAAGCGTACGTCGCCGTGCTGGCCATGCCCGCAGGTGAATTCACGGAAGCCGCAGCGCTCGGGGCCGCGACCATCGCGTGGAACGGCGGCGACCACCGTGCCGCCCTCAGCCACTACGAAACCCTCGAGGAGGTGGCCGTCCTCCAAACCAACCGCCTCGAAGCCGCCATTGGCCAAATGCGCTGCCACTACCTGCTCGGACAGGAAAGCGCTGCGGCCGATTTCGCGGCACGGGTCATGTACGATCCCGGCACGCCGGACGACATTCGCCGAACAGCTCAGCTTTGGAATGCGCGCATCGCCTGCAACCAAGGTCAGCACGCCACGGTCCTCGAAGACTTGAACTCGCTGGTGACGTTTGGCGGCAGCGCCGGCGCCGAGGCGAAGTACCTCCTGGCCGAACACGACTTCAACCAAGGCGCCTTCGAGGCCTGCGAAACCGCCCTGTTCCAACTCATTGAGACGTTCTACAACCAAGCCACGTGGCGCAACAAGGGCTTCCTGCTCCTCGTCCGCACCTACGTCGGCTTGAACGACCTGTTCCAAGCGCGGGCCACGGCGGAAAGCATTTTGGCCAACGTCAGCGCGCCGGACGTGCAAGAAGCCGTATCCGACTTGCTCCTCGAAATCGATGCGCTCGAAGCTGCCCAACAAAGCGAAGGCAACGACGAAGCCCCCACCCCTGAATCCAACGACGAATGATTTTCCCGACTTCCACCTCGCGCTTGGCCGCGTGCGCCTTCCTGGGGCTTTCCAGCGCCGCTGGGTTGGCTCAAGCCGACACGCTTGAAATGGACGTCACGTTTGTGGGCAGCCGCCAAATGGAGGTCCGCGACGCCGTCAAGCTGAGTTCCTGGCCCGCGGCCCGGCCGTTGTCGGCCGAGAAGCCCGAGCTGAATTACGAGCTCCTGTCCAAACGTCTGCAGTTCGTTCCGACCATGACGCCCGTCGAGGCCACCCGCCTGCGCGTCGATGCCTCGCTGTCGCGGCTGTACCGCGGGTACGCCCGTGCGGCCTTCGGTACGCGCGGCACGACCCTGCTCGACGCGAGCTTCACCGACCTGCGTTCTCGCGACGGCAGCTGGGGAACAGCCCTGCACCACGCGGCCACCAACAGCCCTTCCTCCCTGCTCACGGGACGCCTGAACGACAACAGCGCGGACGCGTGGGCCTCCCGCTTCGTCGGCAAGGAAAAGATCTCCGTGCAAGGCAATGCGGGCCGGAGTCAGGTCTTGCTTTACGGGTTTGACACCTTGGCCGTGGACACGGCGTTTGCGCCGGTGGAAGCGCCGGCTGTGGTTTGGACTCAGCTGAGCGCCTCGGCCAACTTCAAGAGCCACCGCAAAGACAGCACCGACTTCAACCACGAAGCGAACTTGCACGTGGGCTGGCTTGGCAACGACTTGGGCGCCCACGAACGCACCTTCCGTGCGGACGTGGTGGGCACGACGCACATCCAAGGCTTCAAGGCGGCGATCGATCTGGACGTCCAGCTCGACAAGTACGGCGTCGACACCGCTGCGGCCTTCAACCAGGCCATTGTGGCCTTTGAGCCGAGCGTCGCCACGCGACGAGGTCCGTTGTACGCCCGCGCCGGTCTCGGCGTGGCCATCGACGCGGACCAAGCGTCACGAGACGACCTCGGCGACTCGTTTCACCTCTACCCGCGCGCCGAGGTGTCGGTGAATTTGCTGCGGAACTTGTTTGTCCCCTACGCCCGAGTCGGCGGTGGTTTGCAAGCCAACAACTTCCACTCGTTGACCGCCAGCAACCCGTTCTACGCGCCTTCGCGTCTTGAAAGCATCGTGTACCGAAACAACCAACCGGTCGTCGCAGACGGGTTCCGCAGCACCAACAAGCGCTTTGCGTTTGCCGGTGGTGTCCGAGGCACGGTCACGCAGGTGTTCCGGTTCCACGCGTTCTTCAGCACGGCCAATTTCGAGGACTACGTGCTGTTCCGTCCCGAGTTTGGTCCCGACTCCACATCGTTCACTGAATTCAACGCGGTCTACGACACGGTTTCAGTACGGACGTTGGGCGGGGAGGCAGAATTTGATTTGGGCTCTTCTTGGACGTTTGCAGGAGGACTCAAGCTTCACCGCTACAGCCTCCCAACGGAAGACCGCCCGTGGAACCTCCCGTCCATGACGTGGAATGCATCCGCCACCTACCGCCTGATTGACGGCCTATCGATCTCCGCCAACGCCACCTACGTAGGCGAGCGCTACAGCGTAACGCAAAGCGCCCTCTACGGGGACACTACGCCCTTGGACAACGGGAACTACGAGCTGCGCCTTCCGGGCTACCTCGACTTGAATGTGACGAGCAATTACACCTACAACGACCGGTTGGGCGGGTGGGTCACTTTTGCCAACGTGGCCAACGCCAAATACGCCGAATGGGGCGGGTACCCCGTGCAGGGATTCCAGCTTTTGGGAGGCGTGCATTACGCCTTCTGACGAGCTATTCACAATCCTGGGAAAACCCCGGTTTTTTCGTGGAAAAATCGGGGTTTTTCATGCCCAGAATTCGGGCCTCCGAGGCCCCCTTCCGCCCTACCTTCACAGGTAGAAATTTCACAGATGTCAGAAGAGAAAAAGAAAGCTGGGCAGACGGGGTACGACGCCAGTCAGATTCAGGCCCTCGAGGGCATGGAGCACGTGCGCATGCGTCCGTCGATGTACATCGGAGACGTGGGAGTCCGAGGCCTGCACCATTTGGTGTACGAAGTCGTCGACAACTCCATTGACGAAGCGCTTGCCGGCCACTGCGACACGATCACAGTCACCATCACCGAAGGAAACGGAATTCGCGTCACGGACAACGGACGTGGCATCCCCGTCGACATGCACAAAAAGGAGGGCGTCAGCGCCCTTCAGGTCGTCATGACCAAGATTGGTGCCGGGGGCAAGTTTGACAAGGACGCGTACAAGGTTTCCGGCGGTTTGCACGGCGTTGGGGTTTCCTGTGTGAATGCCCTTTCCACCCTGTTGCGGGCCGAGGTGCACCGCGACGGAAAAGTCTACGAACAGGAATACGCCCGAGGCAAGGAGCAATACGCCGTGCGGGAAATCGGCACCACCGACAAGCGGGGCACCACCGTCGAATTCCAGCCCGACCACGAGATTTTTGAAACACTCGTGTACAACTACGACACCCTCGCCGACCGCATGCGTGAGCTGTCGTACTTGAATCAAGGCATCACCATTACGCTGACGGACGAACGTCACACAGACGAGGAAGGAAACTCCCTCCACGAGACCTTCCACAGCACCGAAGGCCTGAAAGATTTCGTGTCGTACCTCGACGGCAACCGGGAGGCCATCATCCAAGAGGTGATCCACATGAGCGGCGAGCGCAACGGCGTACCGGTGGAGGTCGCCATGACCTACAACAACTCGTTCTCCGAGAACCTCTTCTCCTACGTCAACAACATCAACACCCACGAGGGCGGAACGCACCTCACGGGTTTCCGCCGTGGACTGACCAACACGCTGAAGAAGTACGCGGACGGCAGCGGAATGTTGGACAAACTGAAGTTTGACATCAGCGGAGACGACTTCCGCGAAGGCTTGACAGCCGTGGTGAGTGTCAAGGTTGCTGAACCACAGTTCCAAGGCCAAACCAAAACCAAGCTCGGCAACGCCGAGGTCAGCGCCCCGGTGAGCCAAGCGGTGAGCGACATGCTCGAGGCCTACCTCGAAGAGAACCCGAACGACGCCAGAACCATCGTTCAAAAGGTCATCCTCGCCGCCCAAGCGCGCCACGCAGCGCGCAAGGCTCGAGAGATGGTCCAGCGGAAGACGGTCATGGGGGGCAGCGGCCTTCCGGGCAAGCTCGCCGACTGCGCGGAAAAAGATCCCGCCGTGTGCGAGTTGTTCCTCGTCGAGGGTGACTCGGCAGGCGGAACCGCCAAGCAGGGACGCGACCGGCTGTTCCAGGCCATCATGCCGCTGCGAGGAAAGATCCTCAACGTGGAAAAGGCCATGCAACACAAGATCTTCGACAACGAAGAAATCAAGAACATCTACACGGCCCTGGGGGTAACCGTGGGTACCGAGGAAGACGAACGGGCGCTGAACATAACCAAACTCCGCTACCACAAGGTGGTCATCATGTGTGATGCGGACGTGGATGGAAGCCACATCGAGACGCTCATTTTGACTTTCTTCTTCCGTCACATGAAGGACTTGATTGAAATGGGCTACGTGTACATCGCCACGCCGCCGTTGTACCAAGTCAAGAAGGGCTCACGCTCGATTTACGCTTGGAACGACGACGAACGCGACCGCTTGATTGCCGAATTCCGCGGAAAGAGCGGGTCGGACAGCGGCATCCACGTGCAGCGCTACAAGGGTCTCGGAGAGATGAATGCAGAACAGCTGTGGGAAACCACCCTGAATCCGGAATTCCGGACGTTGCGGCAAGTGACCATCGAAAACGCGGCCGGCGCCGACCACGTCTTCTCCATGCTGATGGGCGACGACGTTCCGCCGCGCCGAAAGTTCATCGAAGACAACGCCAAGTACGCCAACATCGATGCCTGATCGCTTCGAGCGGCTGCACGTTGCGGGCATGACCTGCACGTCGTGCGTCGCGCGAGTGGAACACGCGCTGTCCGAAGTTGGCGGCGTCGAACACGTGCACGTCGACCTGAAACACGGCACGGCCATGGTTGCCGGGAGCGAAGCCCTGGGCCGGACAGAACTTGTGAGCGCGGTTGTGAGCGCGGGCTACGCCGTGGTTTCAGAAGCGGTTGCTCAGGCGGAAGAACAGGCCACGCAGGACGCTTCGGGGACCACCACCACCCTGCTCTCGCTGGCTCCCTTGTTCGTCGCCGTCGGCTTGATCGGTACGGGAAGCCTGGCCTCCGGAGGTCTGGACGGGTTCATGGGCCGGTTCATGGGCGGGTTCTTTTTGGTGTTTGGCGGCTTGAAGCTGCTCGACTTGCGGGGATTTGTCTCGGCCTACGCCATGTACGATTTGCTCGCCGCGAGGCTGAGTGTGTACGGGTGGATCTACCCCTTCCTCGAAGTGGCTCTCGGCTTGGCTTACCTCGCCGCGCCGAATTGGCTCACGCTGCACGCATTCACCTTGGGCCTGATGTTGTTCTCTTCGGTGGGCGTCGTCCAAGCCGTCACTCGCGGCGAGAAACTGAAATGCGCGTGCATGGGCACCACCTTCAACTTACCCATGACCACAGTCACCGTCGTGGAAGACCTTGGCATGGCGGCTATGGCGGCGTGGATGTTGTGGGGACCTGCCCCGCTTGCGTAAACTCAACCTTGAATCAAATGGGACGTTGGAAAAACCAAATCGTGTGGGTGACTGGAGCCAGCAGCGGCATCGGCAAGGCCTGCGCTGAGGCGTGGGCCAGAAAGGGTGCGACCGTGGTGTTGTCGTCCCGCAAACAGGCCTCCCTGAATGAGGTGGCCGCCCCCCTGCGCTCGGAAGGGTGCGACGTGCACGTGGTCACGATCGACCTGGCCGATGCCGACAGCCTGGCAGGAATTGCGGAGCGCGTAGAAACGGAAATTGGGCCTGTCGACGTCGTCGTGCACTGCGGCGGCATCAGCCAGCGCTCCAAGGCCATCGAGACGTCCCTCGACGTGGACCGTCGTGTCATGGAAATTGACTATTTCGGCACGCTCGCCCTGACCAAGGCCGTGTTGCCGGGCATGGTGAAGCGAGGACGCGGGCATTTTGTGGTGGTGACGAGCTTGATGGGCCTGTTCTCTTCCCCGCTTCGTTCCGGGTATTGCGGTGCCAAACATGCGCTGCACGGGTTCTTCGAAGCGCTGCGTGCCGAACATCACGACGACGGATTGAAGGTGACGATGGTTTGTCCTGGGTTTATCCGGACCAACATCAGCCTCAACGCCGTGGTCGGCGACGGCTCGAAGCAAGGCACCATGGACGCCAAGACCGGCGCCGGCATGACGGCCGAGCAATGCGCTGCCAGGATGATTCGGGCGGTGGAGCGCAACAAAGCCGAAGTCCTGATCGGGCGTTACGAGGTTTTGGCGGCGTACATCAAGCGCCTCTCGCCGGCCCTGCTCCGTCGCATCGTGCGCCGCGCGGCCGTCACCTGAACCCTACGAACTGAATTCCCTTCCCTCTACGTGGAGGACGCGCGTGCGCTTTTTCAGGAAGCGCAAAAACAGGAACGTCACCACACTCCCTCCCAGCCCAGCTTGCCAGGCTAGGGTGTTCCAAGCAGGCGAGCCAAGGCCTGCCGTGCGTGCGGCTTCCAAGAAGAACATCCCAAAGACGATCGCGAACACCCCGTTGTACTCGCGCTTGATCACATGACGCAGGGAAAAGGCATTGCTTGCGGCGGACCAAGAACTGCGCGGCGTGCCCCAAAATTTGGGCACGAAGGCAGGGACGGTGGCGGCCCAATCGCGGTACGACGCACCAAACTTTCCAGCCAGAAAGGCTTCCTCCGCCATGGCAATGCGCAAGTAGTACATCATGTACGCCAGCGTCACAAGAAGCGCGAAGTCCAGACGGCCAGTCGCCAACACCAGAGCCATCCACATGAAGTAGTTGCCGAGGTAGAGCGGGTGGCGCACCAAGCTGTACATGCCTTGCGTGTTCAGGGTCTCGGCGACTTGACCCTCGGACGTGTTGCGCCCGCTTGTGCCGGGAGGCACGTGGCCGATGGTTTTGGCCCGAATCACCGCGCCGAGCAGACCCACAGCCCAGCACATCGCTTGCCAGCCCAAGTCACCCGCCCTTGCAGGAGCGTCGTACGCCAACACAAGCGCGGGCGGCACCAAAATCAACGGGATGAAGCTCCGCCAACGAAACAAAAGGTTGCCGCGACGTTCGAGTTCGGTGATCAGCATGAGGTCGAGGTGAGGTTCAAGATTGCGGGTCGCGAAGGTCGGCCAAATCCCGTGGACTCGCCCCGCGAAGCCACGCGCAGGCGGCTGCCATCAGCGGTGCCATGACCGCGTCGCGTTCCAAGAACGGAACGACGTGGCGGAAGTTCGCGTGGAGCTGGGCCAAGGCCGGTGCCATAGCCACCTCGCTGTCGCGCAGGTCCGACGCCTGCGCCGCGCACATGGCTTCGATGGCCAAGACTTGCTCGGCGTGCTCCAGGACGCGCCACATTTGGAGTGCCCCGTTGGCGCCCATGCTGACGTGGTCCTCCTGGCCGTTGCTGCTGTCGGCGTTGTCCGCGCTTGCCGGCGTGCACAGCTGTTTGCTGTACGAAACGAGGCTCGCAGCGGTGTATTGCGGAATCATGTAGCCCGAGTTGAGGCCGGGGTTGGAGGCCAAAAACGCCGGCAGCCCCCGCTGGCCGCTGAGCATCTTGAAGACGCGACGCTCCGAGATGCTCGACCATTCGTGCACCGCCAAGGCAAGGCGATCCATGGCCAAGGCCAGCGGCTGGCCGTGAAAATTGCCGCCGCTTACAATCAAATCTTCGTCCGGGAAGACGAGCGGGTTGTCGGTCACGGCGTTCATCTCCGCTTCGAACACCGCGCGGACGCCTTCCACGACGTCCCGAGAGGCGCCGTGAACTTGGGGCATGCACCGGAAAGAGTACGGGTCTTGAACGTACGTGCGAGGCTGGGCCGCGCGCTCGCTTCCTTCGAGCCACGACGACACGTTGTGCGCCGTGATCATGGCCCCGGCTTGGTTCCGGATGCGGTGAATCGAAGGATGCATCGCGGCCTTCAGCCCGTTCCAGGCCTCGAGCGACCACGCTCCGAGCGCATCGGCCCAGTCCGAGAGGCGCGTGATGCGTTCGAGCGCGACCATGCCCGTGCCGAGCATCATCTGCGTCCCGTTGATGAGCGCCAGGCCCTCCTTGGGACCGAGCTCGAGCGGCGCCCAACCGAGCTCGCGCAAGGCGTCTGAGGAGGCCAACTGACTTCCGTCCGGCATCACCACTTCCCCTTCTCCAATCAACGGCAGCACGAGGTGCGCGAGCGGGGCCAAATCCCCGGACGCCCCCAACGATCCCTGGCTCGGAACCACGGGCAACACGCCCGCATTCCAATGGTCGAGCAGGCGCTGCACCGTCGTCACCGCCACGCCGCTGTGGCCCTGGCTCAACGCCTTGACCTTCAACAGCAGCATGGCGCGCACCACTTCGGCAGGCAGCGGTTCGCCCACGCCGCACGCGTGCGAAATCAACAAATTCCGCTGCAGCCCGACCAGGTCGTCCACGCGCGTCGTCGCCAAATCCCCAAACCCCGTGTTGATCCCGTACAGGGTGTCCCCTCCGGCCGCGCGCCCAAGCAGGTACGCGTGGCAACCTTCAATTCTCGTTCGTGCGGCCGCAGACAAAGTCCGCGTCACCCCCTCTTCCGAGTGGAGCTGCCAAAACACGTCGGCACCCCACCAACCCTCGGGAAGCTCCTGCACTTTCCCTCCGTCGTGATGGCTCGTTTCCATGCAGGCAAGATACCCCCGGGACGCTATCTTGCAGGTTCAATTTTTTCCCACATGCGATTCACCCCCTTCTTGCTCCTGACTGCGGCGGCCGCCTTGGTTTCGTCCGTTGTGTCAGGCCAAACCTCGGCTCCCCGCGTCGAGTTCACTGAATTCGATTTGGACAACGGCCTCCACGTCATCCTTCACGAGGACCACTCCACCCCCCTGGTCGCCGTCACGGTGCTGTACCACGTGGGCTCCAAGAACGAACGCACCGACCGCACCGGCATGGCGCACTTCTTCGAGCACCTTTTGTTTGAAGGATCGGAGAACATCGCGCGTGGCGAGTTTGACTCGTACGTCGAAAACGCCGGCGGCATCTTGAACGCCAACACCTCACAGGACCGGACGTTCTACTACGAGCTCCTGCCGAGCAACGAATTGGAATTGGGACTTTGGTTGGAATCGGAGCGCATGCTCCACGCCAAAATCGAGCAAATCGGAATCGACACGCAAAACGAAGTGGTCAAGGAAGAGAAGCGTCAGCGGTACGACAACCAGCCCTACGGCCAGTTGCTCCCGACCACCATGGCCATGGCCTATTCGGAGCACCCGTACCAATGGACGCCCATCGGGTCCATGGAGCACCTTGACGCAGCGAAGCACGCGGACTTCATGGACTTCTACGAGACGTTCTACGTCCCGGAAAACGCGACGCTTAGCATTGCCGGCGACCTCGACATCGCAGAAACGCGCGCCCTGGTGACCACGTACTTCAAAGACATTCCCCGAGGCGGTCGCGACATTCCGCGCCCCACGGTCGTCGAACCGCCTCGCACCGCGGAAAAGCGCGACACGATTTACGGCAAAGACCGCCTGCCCTTGGTGGTCCAGGCGTATCCCATCCCGGCCGAGGGCACGCCCGATTACTACGCGGTGGACATGCTCAACCAGGTCCTGAGTGGCGGCGAGAGCGCACGCCTCAACCAGCGCGTCGTCGAAAACGACCAGCTTGCGTTGTATTGCGGGGCGTTCAGTTTTGGGTTGGAAGACCCGGGGCTGACCCTCGGCTTTGCCATGTGCAACATGGGCGTGGACCCGAGCGACGTGGAGGCTGCGATGAACGACGAAGTGGAACGCCTCAAGCGTGAGCTCATTTCAGATCGCGAGTTGCAAAAGCTGAAAAACCAAATCGAATACTCCTTCTTTACGGGAAACCAAAGCATGGCAGGCATCGCCGAGAGTTTGGCCAACTACCACACCTACTTCGGGGACGCCAACCTCATCAACACGGAAATCGACCGCTACCTCGCGGTGACGCCCGAGGACATCCGTGCCGCCGCGCAGAAATACTACGTGCCTGAACAGCGCGTGACCTTGTTCTTCCTTCACGATCCCAACGCTTCAAAATGATGCTCCCTTTCTCAACCTTGACCAAGCGCGTTGCGCTGACCTGCGTCGCGTTTTCTTGCCTGACCTTGTGGGGGCAGGTCGACCGCAGCAAGGCCCCCGAAGGGGGGCCTGCCCCGGAATTGAAAATCGGCACACCCACCAAGCTCAAGCTTGACAACGGCATGAACGTGATTGTGGTGGAAAACCACAGCACCCCGGCGGTCTATTGGAGCATGACGTTGGATTACCCGCCCTTTCTTGAAGGATCGAAAGCAGGTTTGCTCGAGGTGGCCAGCAGCATGATGAGCTCGGGCACCGAGCAGCGCACCAAGGCCCAAATCGCCGAAGACGTCGAATTCCTCGGCGCCTCCTTCAACGCGACGGCGACCGGGTTCTATGCGAGTTCGCTGAGCAAACACACCGGCGACCTTCTTCGGATCGTGGCAGACGCCACCCTCAACCCCACCTTCCCGCAAGAAGAACTGGACAAAGTGAAAACGCAGATTCGTTCTGGTTTGGCCAACACCCCCACTTCGCCTGGCTCCATCGCCTCGAACCTCGTCGCGGCGACCAACTACGGTTCCCTCCACCCCTACGGCGAAGTCATGACCGAGGAGAGCCTGGATGAAATCACGCGAGACGACCTCGTGAAGTACCACAAGACGTACTTCCGTCCCAACGTGGCGTACCTGATTGTGGTGGGTGACATCACCCCCGACGAAGCCTACGCCAAGGCCAACGCCCACTTCGGAAAGTGGTACCGCGGCGACATCCCTTACACGCGCATCATGCCGGCCAAATTTCCCACTGGGAACCAGGTTCATTTTGCGGCCATCGACGGCGCCGTCCAAAGCACCATCAACATCACCCAACCGGTGCCTTTCCCT
>JBDQOS010000301.1:0-3478 GCA_040261075.1 Flavobacteriales bacterium | reverse complement strand
TGCCCGGGACGAAGGTGCGCCACCCCGGCGGTCGCAGCCCCCAGCTTCAGCGAGCCTGACCGTATTACCGGCGGCTGCTCGAGAGGGGCACCTGCCTCGGATGACGTCAGGCACGGCGTTCCCCCAGGCGTGCCATTCCGCCAAGGCCAAAAAGAGCGGCTTCAGCACGTCATGCGTGGCTTCTTTGCCAATCAGGTCCGGTCCGGAAGCGAGGGAGGGCCCAGGGTTGTCGTGGAGGTCGTTGTGCCCGGAACCGTGGATGAAGGTGGCGTATTTGGGCCCCGATCCCCGCTCATAAAGGGCCATGCCCTGAACGTAGCCGTCGCTGGCGTTGCCCGTGACGTCGGTGTCCGCGGCGGGAAAGATGTGGTGGTAGGGGACGTCCAGAGGAGAGGCGTCGTCTGCCTCGAGAAAGGCCACGGGAGCGAGGCTTTGAAGGAGCACGAAGTCGTCCGCGGTCACATGCGGAGAAACGTAATCGCCGTTGCTCAGTCGCACATGCGCTCTGGAAATGCACTCGCCTCCCGTGCTGTGGCCCGCGTGGATGATTCGGTGAGAATCGACGTGGCCTGAAAGCACTCCCCCGCCCATCGTCTCCGCATCCGTGAAAAAGGCATCGATGTTTTCAAGAGCCGTTTGGCTGGCGGTTGTGGTGGCGGCAGCACCGCCATTCCCCACTTCGTTGCGATGGGACATGACCACGTAGCCGTAGCTCGCCATGTGGTGGGCCAAGTCGTCGTAGTACGTGTATTCGTGGGTCCATCCGTGGGAAATCACCACCAGGGGAACGTCTTCGAGGCCAAGCCAGTCGCTCGGACAATGAACGCGCATCGTTTCCCAAAAACTGACGGAATGCTCGAACGACGTGACAGGATGAGGACCCAGTGTCCCCCAGTTGCCGAGCAGGTGGATGCCTGAACCGCCCAAGCCATCAATCACATCTCCCGCATCGAGCATGCCGTTTTGATTCACGTCAACCACCACATCGTATTGCCCCCCTGGACGTGAGCCCGAGAAGGAGGAGAGGTCTTCTGTACCGGCAATCCAAACGACGTTTTCCTCCAACGTTGTTCCGGTCGTCCACGTTTGGGGTCCTTCTCCCCGCACGTCCTCCAAAACGGGGGTGGTCGCCCATTCCTCCGCCGTTCGGTCAACCGTGAAGTAGAGGTGAACGGTACTTCCAGGCAACACATCTTGAGGCAAGATCAGCACAGCCACCGAGTCTCCTGCATGGGCGGATTCGATTGGAAAGACATGCGGGCTTTCTGAAAGTCCTCGGCCCACGAGTTGGCGCTCGAATTGTCCCCACCCCGGTTTTCCCGCACTGAGACAGGCGCCAAGGAGAAGCAGGGACATCCACATTGAAGAGTGACTCATGAGGGCAAGATATGCCTCGGTCTGCGTACCTTCTGCTCCGTCAACCTCTTCATCATGAATCGATTGCTTCCTGCTTTGCTTGTGATTTGCTGTTCGCATGCTTGGGCCCAAACGACCAGCGACTGCGACGGGGCCATCGTCCTGTGTGGTGATGTGTATTCGGAGACGGAGGCCTCCTTCAACACGGGAGACGTCTACGAGTACACCGGGGCGTGCAACGCCTTTTTGGAGCAGAGCAGCATCTGGTACACGTTTACCGTGTACGAAGACGGGTTGTTGAGCTTCGTGCTCGACCCCCTCGACCCTATGGACGACTACGACTGGGGATTGTTTGACATCACGGAAGGGGGCTGCGCAGGAATCGGCGCTACGTTGGGAGTGATTTCCCCCGAGGTGGGGTGCAATTCCTACGGGGAGTTTGGAACCAACGGACCCACCGGAATCAGCACCGCGAACGGCGGAACGGGCAACACCAACGGGCCTGGAAACGCCAACGGGCCACCTTTCAACGCCGACTTGCCAGTCACGGAAGGATCCACGTACGCCCTGGTGGTGATGAACTGGAGCAACAGCTTGAACGGGTACACCATCGATTTTGGGCAATCCACGGCGGTGCTTTACGATCAGGAACCGCCGGTGCTTCAATCGCTGGAAACGGATTGCGTGTTGCAAGATTTCGTGGTGACGTTTTCGGAGCCGCTGGTTTCGGCCACCGTGGAGCCGGTCGATTTTGTGCTGCACGCTCCAGACGGTGGAACGGCTCCAATCCAGTCCGTGGTGGCCAATTCGGCCGGAAACACCTCTGATTCCTTCACCTTGACGTTGCCGGCCCCGTTGAGTGTGTCCGGGACGTACGAATTGGAAATCACGGAAAACTCGTTGCTGGTGGAAGACCCGTGTGGAAACGCCGGGGAAGGCTCGCTTGAGCAGTACTTTGAAGTGGTGTTTCCTCCCGTGGGCTGGGACGAATTCGAAGTGGAGATTTGCGTGGGGGAAGACGTTCGTTTGGATCCCGATGCCGTGGTGCCGCAGCCGCAGGACAACTTGGTGGAATACGTTTGGACCCACGATGCCTTGGGATCCTCGGAGCCCGACACGGTCAGTTTCAACGACGAATTGGTGGTCCAAGAACCGGGGCTGTACCACGTGTCAATGACCACCAACCCGCCTTGCTTTGAGGCGGAGGGAAGTTTTTGGGTGGTGGAGAAGACGTGCAGCGTGTTGATCCCCAACGTGGTGAGCCCCTATTCCTCTTCGGGGGTGAACGACAGGTTCTACATCCCCGGATTGCAGGTGTTCCCCAACGCCAGCATTCAAATTTTCAATCGGTGGGGCAACCTCGTTTATGAAAACGACCGCTACGATTTGAGCGACGGGTGGAACCCCAAGGCAGAGGGGGCCTCCTCGGGGGTCTACCACTACATCCTTCGCCTCCCCGAATTGCCTGTGCCCCTGGTGTTGTCGGATGGAAACGGAGGTGAAACGCCTTACACCGGCGAGGCTCCGGCGGTGTTTGAAGGGGCGTTGCACGTGGTGGACTGACAGCGGGTGACCAAAAAAGGGCGGCCCGGAGCCGCCCTTTGGTCAAAGTGAGTTCAAGCAACAACTTGAAATCGTTTTGAAATTTGGAGTCCCAAAAAAAAGATGACTTTGTGCCACATAGAGTCAATAATTTGTGGCGAACGGGTTCGTTGTTTTCGTTTGCAACCTCAACGATGGCCAGACAAGGAAGAACCCGAACCGCGAAGGAAGACTTCAATCAGCACAGCGTCGAGCGAGTGTTCCGGTTGATCCGCCTGATGAAGCGCATTCCGCGCAGAAGCACAGAAGAACTCGCCCAGTGCTTGGAGGTGAGTGTCAGGTCGGTGTACCGGTACTTGAATTTGATCGAAAATTTGGGTTTCACAATCGACCGAGACAGCAACGGAAACCTCTTTATTGCAGGCAGTGAGCTCAAGGAGTCGTTCACGGACGACGAGGCTGGGCTCCTCCGAGAATTGCTTCTTCGCCACGTCCCTTCCCATCAATTGGCCAAGTCCATCCTGACCAAGCTCGACATGTTCAGCGACGAGGTTGGCATGGCGGATGCCTTGTTGGAGGC
>JBDQOS010000300.1:0-2599 GCA_040261075.1 Flavobacteriales bacterium | reverse complement strand
GCAGCCAGCGAGGTGCTCAGCAAGTCGGTGGGGGAGAACGCTTGCCCCAGGCCGTGGTTGTCGGTGGGGGCGTCGGTCACCGCAGTGTCGCCCGAGGCGAGGTGGGTGCTCAGGGTGCGAAGCGGGTCTTCGTATTTCACCGTGTAATTCCACGGACGTGAGGTTGAATCTGCCATGGCTGCAAGATGCGTCGGAGGGCCACGCTTCGCAAGGCCAAACCCCCTAACTTCGTTCCCAACATGACGTCTCCCCGTTTCACCCCTTTTCTCGTTCGCCTTTGCGTTGCCGGAGGGCTCGTGGTGCTGGGGACGTGGTGCGTTCCCTCGGCGTGGGCGCAATCGGAGACGAAGTCCTTGACGGGCTACGACGCGGTGTACGGCGACGGGGTGGATTTGGTCTTGACGGACGCAGCGCGCTTTCACGTGACGTTGCACAGCCAAGGCGCAGGCCTTGGGTTTCAGCGCGGGAAGTTCGACGGCGCCTTCGCGTTGCGGGGTTGGCAGGCGGAGCTGGTGTTTGTCCGTCACCCCAAGGAGGAGAAAACTCGCAACCCCGTCTACGAGGAGAGCCTGCCGTACGTCTACGGCAAGGTCAACGCCCACCACGCCCTTCGAATTCAACGTTTCAAACACACGGTCCTTGCAGAGAAGTACCGAAAGAGTGGGGTGACGGTCTCACGCGCGACCGAATGGGGTCTTGTGGTTGGCATTGCCAAGCCGGTTTTTTTGGAGATCGGTTACCCCGAAATCCCCTACACCTCCCTTCAAGTCGAGCAATACGACCCCGCTGTGCACTTCTCGGACCGCATCTACGGCCGGGCTCCTTGGGTCAACGGCTTGGAAATGCTCTCGGTCAATCCGGGGCTGGGTTGGGGAGAGGGCATGGCCTTTGAATTTCACGATTCGAGGACGACCACCCGCACCTTGGACGCGGCAGTTCGCGTAGACGCGTACCTCAAGCCCGTGGAGATCTTGGCAAGCGAGTTTGTGACCCCGAGGCGGGTTCAGGTGACGTTCTTGTTGCGTTACGCTGGGGGCGCGCAATGGTCAGCCAAGGGCTTGGCCGACGTTCCTTCGTGAACCATCCTTTCCGAACTTTGTCTGTCCGCAGAAGGAACTCTTCATGTCAGCGACACCTCCTCCCTCCGAAGGGAACGCTCCCAAGCAGCGCGTTCCGAAGCCCAAATGGCTCCGCGTCAAGCTCCCCACCGGGGAAGCCTACCGCGAAGTGCGCAACATTGTCTCGGAGCACAAGCTCCACACGATTTGCGAGAGCGGCCATTGCCCCAACATGGGCGAGTGCTGGGGCGAGGGGACAGCGACCTTCATGATTCTCGGCAACATCTGCACGCGCAGCTGCGGATTTTGCAACGTGGTGACCGGCAAGCCCCTCGAGGTGGATGCCTTCGAGCCCGGTCGGGTTGCCCAGTCGGTGAAGTTGATGGGGGTCAAACACGCGGTGATTACGTCGGTCGATCGCGATGATCTGCCGGACGGCGGTGCCGAGATTTGGGCCCAAACCGTGCGCGCCATCCGCCACCAAAGCCCAGGGACCACCCTCGAAACGCTCATCCCCGATTTTGCGGGCAAGTGGGACAACCTCCAAAAGATCATCCAGGTCGCGCCGGAGGTGGTGTCACACAACCTTGAGACGGTTCGTCGCCTCACCAAGGCGGTACGGATTCAGGCCAAATACGACCGCAGCCTGGAGGTGCTCAAGCGACTCGGGGACGCGGGGCTTCGCACCAAGAGCGGCGTCATGCTGGGCCTGGGCGAGACTTACGACGAAGTGGTGGAGACCATGGAAGACCTTCGTTCGGTGGGGTGCCAAGTGGTGACCCTCGGGCAGTACCTGCAACCGACGCCGAAGCACCTCCCTGTGGCCGAATTCGTCCATCCCGACGTGTTTGCGGATCTCGAAGCGAAGGGAGTGAAGATGGGCTTCCGCCACGTCGAGAGCGGCCCCCTTGTTCGCTCGTCCTACCACGCGGAAAAGCACGTCCTCTGAGTGGTGCTTCGCCTGCGTCTCATGCTTGATTTTGAGGCGCTCTCGGACGTTCGTGCGCAATTCCTTCCGCGGCGAGCGACATTTTGGCCTTGGGCGCGGTTCATCTGTTGTAACTTCCCCACGATTTCTAAGCCTGAAAGACTGAATCCATGATGTTGACTTCAACCTTGCGCAGCTTGGCTGCCGGCACTGCGGTTCTTGCCCTCACCGCGTTGGGCATTTCCACGCTTGTCCCCAACGAATCTACTCCCTACGCTCCCCGCCCGGAAGCTCCGACAGCTCAACCCGACGGCGCGATGGAAATCCGTCGGATGCTTGTCGGCGACGCCGACGGCAACATCGACCACGCAGGATTGCAAGCATTGCGCCGCGAGGTCGTGAAGGCTGCAGCCAAGCAATCTTCGGCCAAATCCAACACCCTTTCGTGGCACGAGCTCGGCCCGGACAACATTGGCGGCCGCACACGCGCGCTTGCCGCAGTAGGCGTGAACAAACTTTACGCAGGCGCCGTTTCTGGCGGCCTTTGGAAGTCCGTGAAAACCGAGGAAAACGAAGTAGGTGACGTGTGGACCCAGGTCCTGTCGTTCCCGAG
>JBDQOS010000018.1:0-3488 GCA_040261075.1 Flavobacteriales bacterium | reverse complement strand
CACGTCCCAATGACAATTTGCGATTGAGCCTGGCAAAGAAGACCAGGGTAGGCATCAAAGGATTGGCCGACGGTTGCCGTGAACAACTCCGGTTCGTCCAACCCTGAAACGAACACGCTCGTGCCCACCGTGTCGCTGAGGAATTCTTCTGGGCCCCAAACCACCGACACGTCGCCCTCCACTTCGTTGGCCAACACCAATTCGAGTTCCACTGCCTGCCCACAAAAGACGTCGGAGGACGCTTGGATGGTGGGGCTGAATTCAACGTACTCCACTTCGAAGGTCTGGGAGTAGGTGCACCCAAAGTTGTTGATGGCGGTGGCGGTGTAGGTCTGCGGTCCGGCTTCACCGTTGGTCACGGTCACCTCTGCGCAGTTCCAATCGCCCGCCAACAAGGTGTTGGAGTTGGCTCCCGGCTCCCAAAACGTGCTGTCGCACAACAGCCCAAACTGAGGCGTAAACGACTGCGTAACAGGATACAACGTGTCTGCAAAATCAATCCCCCATTCAAAAACAAAGCCGTTGTCCGCAGCCCACAAATCGCAGATTTCCAATTGCCAAATTCCGTTCAGCGGACAGCCGTCCAGAGCTCCCCAGGAGGTCTCTGAACTGTATGTGCCGGAAGGCAACGAACCGTCCGCACCTCCAGGTTCAGTCGCCCACGTACCGAGGGTGGCGTCGGCGCTCCAGAAGTAATCGTACCCCGTACCGGGCTCAGGGGGAGTATCCCCGAAGATCGGAACGCCCAACGACGTTCCAGGCCCCGGATACGAACTGACCAGCAATTCTTGCCCGTTGGGGCAAATGAACGTCACATCGAGGTCACCAAGGAACGAGTGCTCCATGTTGACGAAGAAATTCTCAATGCCATCCCCAGCATCAAGCAAAACGGCGCCAGGGAGAAACGAATTGATGCTGATCTCGCTCACAAAACACTCACCCACGTTGTCGGGTAGCGAAATCGCTTCCCCGAAGTCGTTGCCGGGCTCGAGTGTGTAGGCCACGCCTGCAATGTCCACGGAAAGCACCACGTCTTCACCCGTGCACGCCGTGTCAACCACGGTGGTGTTCCACTCCGGCTCTGTGCTGATGTAGACGAAGTAATTCGTCGGCTGCACGCTTTCGCACCCGTCCGCATCCACCAAGGAAAGCTGCACAAGCTCGATGCCTGGCGTGTCAAAGGTCCAAGCAGCGTTGGGGCTGTCGGACTCCAAGTCCACGGTGCCGTCGGCGTTGAAATCCCACTGGTAAAGTTCAATTTCAGCCCCCGCGGACACAGAGGCCTCTGCGCTGAAATCAACTTCCTCTCCGGGACACACGGACAACGGGCTGGGGTTGAGCGGATTGACAACTGGAATCGGGGCTTCACATGGTTGTCCACAACCAATGATGGCCCCGAAAATGCCTCCAGAATCCGGGTTGGCACTGGACACAAAATGAAGGGTCAAACAGCCGCTCGCGTTGTTGGAAGACGCCAGATGAATTGCTCCCAAAAACGACCCAGTCGCACTGTACGCCAAAACAGGAGCTGCGTTGCTGTCCCCGTCGTAGATGGTCATGAACGACGCCGGGTCCAACTCAAAATTGATCCACTCCAAGAACACGTTGGTGCCGTCGTCAGGGCAAAGGGTCAACGTAAAATCCTCCGCCGGACCGTATCCTGAACCACCTTGACCGCTGGTGTCGTAAAGCACGCCGGAACACGCTTCCGCGTACCCGTCGTTGATCATGACTTGGGCCAGCATGTTGGCTGGGCTGCCGGCAAACAAGGCCATGCAAGCAAGTGCGGTGTGGGTAAAAACCTTAGGCGTCATTGGGCAGGAAAAGAAGAGCGGTTCAACAAGGTTTCAAAGCGCTCTTTCGAAGGAAGAACGACGTACCACCCCTCAGCCGTTTGCAGCCAGGTGAACTCCCCTTCTGCAGGACGGAAAGTCGATTGCAAGACTCGGTGCTCCAAAGGCGTGTCCTGCCCGCCAGGCAGGATTTGGAAGGCCGGAACCGCCTTTCCGGGGTTTTTCACAACTCGGAGAGCGGGCCCAACCAAACACGCTTCTGCACGCAACGACTCGGAGGCAACTGCTTCCTGAACGGAAATCCCGTGGAATTCGGCCACCGAATGCAATCCCACCTCGAGGGCCGATGCACTCGATTGGGCTGAAGCAAAACCAATTGCACCCGCGAAGAGGATCGTGGACAGCGTGACTTTCTGAAAAATGTTCATCGTTTGGTGTTTCGCCTTTCTTGCAGAAAAGGACATCGTCGTCAAATGTAACCCAAACTCCCGGGGCGGAGTTGCAGGAGCGCCGCGACAAAAATTGCGCAAGGGTTTGTGCGTCAGAAAATCTGTCTATCTTTGCCCCCCCTTAACGAAGGAGAACGACCTGGTAGCTCAGCTGGTTAGAGCATCTCACTTTTAATGAGAGGGTCCTGGGTTCGAGTCCCAGCCGGGTCACAAAGGCCTACAGAGCCTTGCACCGCCCAGGTGCTGAAATTGGTAGACAGGCATGGTTGAGGGCCATGTGTCCGTTTAGGGCGTGTGGGTTCGAGTCCCACCCTGGGCACAAGAAGCGAGCAGCGAAAGCACTCGCTTTTTTTGTGCTCAATTCTTGAACCCGCAGCCTTGCATTGGGGCCCCGGTTGGGGTGATATTGCCTCCAAGAAATCCCCTTCATGGACACCCCCTCTTCGCACTGGCATGACGACGTGAAGCAGCGCTTCGCTGGAATCTTTGAAGAAGCTCTGCTTCAAGAAATTACGGAGCAAGGTCACCACATGCGCGTGCCTGAAGCAACGATGTTAATGGACGTGGGCCAAAACATGGATGCCGTTCCCCTCCTCCTGGAAGGCGCCATCAAAATCATGAGGCTCGATCACGAAGGGGACGAGATTTTGCTCTACTTCCTCGAATCCGGTGACAGCTGCGCATTGTCGATGGGCACCTACATGGGGGCGTCCAAAAGCAGCATTCGCGCCGTCACCGAGCGCAACACTTCGTTGGTGATGGTGCCTGTGAGCGTGGGGCAGCGCTGGATGAAGTCCTACACGAGTTGGTTGGAGTTTGTGATGGAGAGCTACCAAAATCGCCTGGAGGAAATGCTCGATGCCATTGACGCATTGGCCTTCATGGACCTGCCAACACGGTTGCGGCGGTACCTTTCTGACAAGGTGAAGATTCAGGGAGACATGAAGCTCCACACGACCCACCAAGAAATCGCCAACGACCTCCACACATCTCGCGTTGTGGTGTCGAGGTTGCTCAAAAGCCTCGAACGCGAAGGTACAGTCCACCCACTCGGGCGCATGTGACGCGGGTTGCGCAACCGAATCAGTACTCGTGCATCTCCACTGCGTTGCGGTGGAGGGAGAGCACACCTTCGCGTTCGAGGCTTTTGAGCAACCTCGACACCACAACGCGAGATGTGTGGAGGTCGTTGGCGATTTCTTGGTGGGTCGTGTGGAGCTTCATGTCTCCCTGAATCTTCACCTTG
>JBDQOS010000299.1:0-2618 GCA_040261075.1 Flavobacteriales bacterium | reverse complement strand
TGCACGCGGTGGGCCACCGAAGAATCGCCGAGGTCGTCCTCGTTCTTCCACATGGCTGCCCCCACGACCACGAGGTCCCAAGCTCCGCCTTCCTCGACGTACTTCTGGAAAGCCTTGAGCAACCCGTCGAGGTTCTTGCGCGGGTGGAGCGACCCAACGAACACACAGTACGGACGCCCTCCGGCAAAATCTTGCTGCGCCGCGGTTTTTTCTGACTCGCGGGCCGGAACGAACTCCGGATCGGCCGCGTTGGGAAACACCTCTATGTCTCGGGACTCCAAGCCGTACGTGGCAACGAGGTCCGACTTGCTGAACTCCGAAACCGTTCCGAGGCATTGGGCTCGACGCGCGTAGCCAGGAAATTCCGTTCGGTAATACCGGGCCCAAACCTTCGGCAACCCCTCCGGACGGTGTTCAAAATTCAAGTCGTGGATGACCGTCATCTGCGGGAATTCCGGGGGCATTTCCGTGGCGAGAGGTCCTTCAAGCGAAACAAACGCATCGGCCTTCCACCGTCGGAGCAGGCCGCCGAGGGGGCGCCCAAACCACCACCGAATCAACCAAGGACGGCGGGCCGGAATACGAATCCTCCGCACCTCGACGTTGGGGCCCAGATGAAACATCTCGTCCTCCGGTCGGTCCACGACCAACAAGAATTGGTCGTCGGGCCGCAAGGCCACGAGCCTCTCGAGGGTCCGAAGGGTGAATCGCCCGATTCCTTCCAACTTTCCCGGCACCAACAACCGACCGTTCAAGGCAATGCGCGCCATGTGCTCAAAGGTACCGCCCTCGCCCATTACCTTCGCGCCGGTTCACGACACAATCCCTGAACAAATGTCCTCATCCAACCCCATGGAGTCCACCCATTTGCTGGTCTTCATTTACCGCAACCTCAAGACCCTCGTGGCCGTCGGGTTCGTGGCTGCCTTGGCCGCGTCCGGCGTGGCGTTGATGCTCGACGAGTACTTTGAAAGCACCGTGGTGATGTTCGCCACCTCCCAGCACAGCATTGGGGAGCAGTTTTTTGAGGAGACCAAAAAGAACGACCTCCTCGCCTACGGGGAAACCGAAGACGCCGAGCGCCTGCTCCAAATCCTCAACTCCCACCGCATCCGAAACCGGATCATCGAGAAATACAACCTGTACACGCATTACGAAATCGACCCGACTGAGCCCGGTGCCAAAGCGGCCATGGGGTTGGTGTACAACGGAAACGTCAGCGCGAACTTGACGAGGTTTGGGTCCATTCAGGTGCGGGTCTTGGACACCGACCCAGAAGTGGCGCGTGACATGGCCAACGACATGGCCTACTTCGTGGACAGCGTCGCCAACAAAATGCGGAACGACCGTGCACGGGAAGCCTACGATTTGGCCGTCAGCACCTTGATCAAGACGTCACAGCAAATCGCAGAGGCCGAGGACAGCCTGTCCACACTGCACTCCTTGGGCATTTACAATTTCGAAGCACAAGTGGAAGGGCTCACGGCCCAATACGGACAAGCCTTGGGGTCCAACAACCGCAGCGCTGCCGCGACCATTCAGAGCGACTTGGCCCGCATCAGCTCGCTGGCCAACGGCTACAACAACTTGACGGCCTACCTCGAGGCGGCCTACGAACAGCAATCTCTGCTCAAAAAGCGCGTCGAGTTGATGCGAGTTGACGCCGAGACGCAATTGTCGTCGTCGTTCATTGTCGACTACGCCAGCGCCGCGGACAAAAAAGCCAAGCCCGTTCGTTGGCTGATTGTGGTCATGACGTCGGTGGTGGCCGTGGTGGCAGCCTTCTTGGGCATGCTCGCTTGGGAAACGTTGCAACGCGCTCAACCCGCCCGGTAACCGTTCATGTCGGCCCCACGCGCAGGATGGTTGGCAGGCCTCGCCATGACGCTCCTTGCCCTTGCCGGGTGGGCCGTCGATGTGCCCCACGTTCTCGCCTTTCCCGCAGCCGTTCTTCTGTTTTGGTGGGCTTTTGTGCGCGTTGACCTCTACCTGTCCACCGTGCTCTTTCTGGTGCCGCTTTCGCTCAACCTGAGTGAGTTTGGGCTCGTCTCCATGGGGTGGTACATGCCTACCGAACCCATGCTTTTCGCCCTGCTGCTCGTATTTGTGGCCCGGGTTTGTTCAGGCCAAACCCCCGACGAAGCCTTCCTTCGCCACCCCGCCACTTGGGTCATTGGCGCGGGATTTCTTTGGATGGGACTCACCATTCTGCCCAGCAGCCACATGGTCGTCTCCCTGAAAGCATGGGTGGCGCGTGCTTGGTTTTTGGCCTCATTTTACGTGCTGCTCGCCGCCTGGTTCCAAGCCGACCCGAAGGCCCAACACCGTTTCCTCGCCCTCCTGCTAATCCCTTTGTCTTTGGTCATTGCTTACACCCTGGCAAGGCACGCGGATTACGGGTTCAGCAAAAGCGCCGGGCACTGGGTGATGAAACCGTTCTTCAAGGATCACACGTCCTACGGCGCCGTGTTAGCGATGATGTTGCCACCTGCCATTGCGATGGCCTGGCGCAAAAACCGATCCACCCTGTCCCAAGTCCTTTGGTGGCTCGGTGCGGGATGGCTTGCGTTGGGCACGGTCTTGTCCTTCACCCGCGCCGCGTGGGTCAGCCTGGCTGC
>JBDQOS010000298.1:0-4861 GCA_040261075.1 Flavobacteriales bacterium | reverse complement strand
TGTGTCAGATACAGCGCATCTGCTTTGGCGGACCAGGCCGGTGCGTACGTGGAGTCGGCCTCCAGTGCGAGATTCAGGTCGAGCAGACCTTCCGTGACGCGGCCGTTCCGAAGGTGCCAAGCCGCTCGGTCGACGTACCTCGCAGGGTCCGAGGGCGCAGCGACGATGTGGTCGCTCCAGTGCTGAGCGCTGTCCAACAGGGCGGAAGTTCCAGCGCTGGCGTCAAGGGCGGGCTCAGCAGGCTGGCATCCAAGAAAAGTCAAAGCGAGGAGGCCCAGGGCCGCCCCGCTTTGACAAAGGGAATTCAAGTTGAAACTCGAACGGGTTCTCATGCAAAGGCTTCTTCAGGAGCTGCCTGCTCTTCGGCGGCTTTGGTGGGTTGAACGGCCTCTTTGATTTTGTTTTCCAGTTCGTCCATCAACTCGGGGTTGTCTTCGAGCAGGTTTTTCACCGCGTCTCGACCTTGGCCCAACTTGGTGTCTCCGTAAGAGAACCACGAACCGCTCTTCTTCACGATGCCGTGATCGACGCCGAGGTCGATGATTTCTCCTGTCTTGGAGATTCCCTCGCCGTACATGATGTCGAATTCCGCGCGTCGGAACGGCGGCGCCACTTTGTTCTTGACCACCTTCACTTTGGTTCGGTTGCCGTTGACCGTATCTCCGTCCTTGATTTGTGTGGATCGACGGATGTCCAAGCGCACTGAAGAGTAGACTTTCAAGGCGTTGCCACCGGTGGTGGTCTCAGGATTGCCAAACATGACACCAATCTTTTCGCGCAGCTGGTTGATGAAGATGCAGCAGCATCCAGTTTTGCTGATTGTGCCTGTGAGCTTGCGAAGGGCCTTCGACATCAAGCGCGCTTGAAGGCCGACCGAGCTGTCCGACATCTCGCCTTCGATTTCTGCGCGCGGAGTCAGGGCGGCAACCGAGTCGATGACGATGAGGTCGATCGCGCCGGACCGGATCAGGTTGTCTGCGATTTCGAGCGCTTGCTCGCCGTTGTCGGGTTGCGAGATGAGGAGGTTCTCGGTGTCGACCCCGAGGTTTTCGGCGTAAAACTTGTCGAACGCGTGCTCCGCGTCCACGACGGCGCATATGCCGCCTTTCTTTTGACATTCAGCAATGGCGTGAATGGCCAACGTCGTCTTGCCTGAAGATTCGGGGCCGTAGATTTCAACGACTCGACCTTTCGGGTACCCGCCAATGCCGAGCGCGAGGTCCAGGGTCAAACTGCCGCTGGGAATCACGTCTACTTTTTCTACCGCCTCGTCACCGAGTTTCATCACGGTGCCCTTTCCGTACGTCTTGTCCAGTCGATCCATCGTCAACTGGAGGGCTTTGAGTTTGTCTGCGTTTACAGCCATGTCAATTGGTTTTGAGCGAAGGTATTTGAGTGACTCCGTAATGGACTTACGGAGGGGGGGGTGTTTTGTCCACGTTTGACAAAAAACAATGAACGACGTCCGTGAACAGGGCGACTTTCACACCTGGCGCGTCAGGCTTCCGGGTGGAGGATTTCTTCTGCGTGGGCTTTCACCTTGGGCTTGGCGATCACGTGTTCAAGGGTGCCGCTCTCGTCGATGACGAAGGTGGTGCGGTGGGTGCCGTCGAATTCGCGGCCCATGAACTTTTTTGGTCCCCAAACGCCGTACGCGTGGTGCACGCTCAGTTCTTCGTCGCACAAGAGGTCAAACTTCAAGCCGTACTTGTCGATGAACTTGTGGTGTGACTTGGCGGGGTCCTTGCTCACGCCGAGAACCTTGTAGCCGGCGTTGGCAAGGGCATCGAGGTTTTCGTTGAGGTTGCAGGCTTGGGAGGTGCAGCCGGGCGTGTTGTCCTTGGGGTAGAAGTAAAGGACCAACTTGGCGCCCTTGAATTCGTCGAGGGTGCGGAGGTTGCCGTTTTGGTCTGGGGCGGAGAACGCAGGAGCCTTGTCGCCGACCTTCAGGGGGGAAAGAGAAGTTGCCATGATTCAAAGAACACGCGGAAGCCTGCGAGGTTTGCCAACTCTGCGTCCTAATTTTCCCCTCCGTGTCCACAACCGCGTCTACAACCCCAACCTTCGTCGAGGTGGTGGTGCCCTTGGCCCTGCCCAAATCCCTGACCTACGCTTGGAATTCAACCTCCGAGCCCCACGTGGGCACGCGGGTGGTGGTTCCGTTGGGCAACAAGAAGTGGACCGGGGTGGTTTGGGAGGTGCATCAAAAGGCCCCCACCGGGTACGTGGCCAAAGAGGTCGAAGCAGTCGTGGACGATGCGCCCATCCTGACGGGAGCCCAACGCGACTTGTTTTCGTGGATGGCCGAGCACTACATGTGTTCGTTGGGTGAAATGGTGAGTGCGGCCTTGCCTGCCGGAATGAAATTGGAAAGCACGACGAGCATTGTGTTGCACCCAGATGCGGAAAACGCTTCGGAAGCAGGGCTCGACGACGGCGCGATGTTGTTGCTCGACGCCTTGCACGTGCGTGAAGAACTGAGTCTGAGGGAATGCGCAGATTTGTTGGGCGTGAAGCATCCGCAACGTGCGATTCGCACGCTGATTCAGCGCGGGCTGGCCTTGGCCAAGGAGGAGTTGGCTGAACGCGTGAAGCCCCAAAAGGTGGCCTGGGTTCACGTGGCGGAAGGGGTGACGGAGTCCGAGCTCTCGGAAGCCCTCGCTTGGGCGGGGGTGAAGGCCGCGGCCATGGAGCGCTTGTTGCTTGCGGTGGTCGAAGCGGGTGAGTTGCCTAAAATTCAAGCCCAAAAGCGAAGCCGCACCGACGCTTCCACGGTTCAGAAATGGGTGGATCGGGGCATCCTCGAAGTGGAGGAACGGGATCCCGTTCGTCCCAGCCGTCCCGGCACAGCGAGCCTCCCCGTGCTGTCCGAAGCCCAAGCGAAGGCGTACAATCAGGTGCATGCCGGGCTTGTTTCGCGAAAGCCCGTGTTGCTTCACGGTGTGACGGGTTCAGGGAAGACGGAGATCTACACGCACCTGATCGCCGAAGCGTTGGCGGCCGGCCAGCAGGTCCTGTTCCTCGTTCCGGAAATCGCCCTGACCACCCAATTGATTGAACGCCTGCGACGGTTTTTTGGGGACGTCGTACACGTCTATCACAGCCGCTTTTCGGACCGTGAACGCACAGAGACGTGGATGAAGGTGCTCGACCCTCGGGCAGGGCAGCTGATTGTGGGGGCGAGGTCGGCCGTGCTTCTTCCGTTGCCTCAACTCGGCTTGGTGGTCGTGGATGAGGAGCACGAGCCGAGTTTCAAGCAACACGACCCGGCGCCTCGCTACCATGCACGCGACGTGACGCTGTGGATGGCGGCGTTGCAGTCCGTCCCGTTGGTCCTGGGTTCCGCCACCCCTTCGGTGGAAACCCAATGGTTGGGGGAGCACGGCAAAATCGAGGTGGTTCGCTTGACGGAGCGGTTTGGGGGGGCGATGCTTCCGGAGATTTTCATTGCAGACTTGCGCAAGGAACACAAGCAGCGCAGCATGCGCGGCGGGTTCAGCAAAATGCTTCGCGACGAGATGGAGGCGACGATGAAGGATGGGCGGCAGGTCATCCTGTTTCAAAACCGCCGCGGGTACGCGCCTGCGTACCAATGCACCCAATGCGGCCACGCGACGTCGTGCGAACGATGTGACATTCCGCTCGTGGTTCACAAAACCCTCGGTGGCTTGCACTGCCACCACTGCGGGTACCACGAGCGTCCTGCGCCCACCTCGTGCATCGCGTGCGGAAGCACCGCCCTGAAAGCCCAAGGCCTCGGTACGGAACGAATTGAAGAAGAACTCGCCGAGTTGTTCCCCACAGCCCGCGTGGCGCGAATGGACCTCGACACGACCCGCAAAAAATCGTCGCACGCCAAGCTCCTCGAGGCCTTTGCAGATCAGGAGTACGACATCCTGGTGGGAACCCAAATGGTCTCGAAGGGCCTCGACTTTGCCCACGTGGGGTTGGTTGGAGTCATGTCGGCGGACCGCATGCTGACGTTCCCCGATTTCCGGTCGTTCGAGCGTGCGTACCAAATGCTGACCCAGGTGGCGGGACGTGCCGGACGGTCGGGGGAGGGGGCGCGTGGCAAGGTCGTGATCCAGTCGTTCAGCGCCGACCATTGGCTGTTGCACCACGTGGTGGATCACGACCACGAAGCGCTGGTGCGTCGGGAGCTTGTGGAGCGCCAGACCTACATGTACCCGCCCTTTGTTCGGATGGTCAGGTTGACGATGAAGCACGGCGACGCCCAGCGCGTCGAGGCCGGCGCAGCCGTCCTTGCCACGCGCCTCCAGCAACGTTTCGGAGAACGCGTCCTCGGTCCGGACACCCCCGCCTTGTCTCGCGTCAACGACCAGCACATCCGGCAAATCACCTTGAAGTTCGAACGCGCCCTCGCGCCCTCGCAGTACCGCCCGCTTTTGCAGGCCGACCTCGACGAGTTCAGCGCCGACCCGAGGTGGAAGCGCTTGCGCCTCACCGTCGACGTCGACCCAGCCTAAGCCTCTGATTCGGGGTTTGAAGAGCGCGACTTAGCGCGTCGGGTCGCGCTTCAGCACCGTGCGCCACGTTCCGGAATAGGTCCCCGCGGGCTCAAATCGCACCTCGAGGAGAAACGCTTCACGGCTCCACGAGCCAAGGGAATCCCAAGAAACGGGCGCGGTTCCAGCGGCTGAAGAAAGCGAAACCAGACCGAGTTCGCGTCCCGTGGTGTCCAAGCCTCGGACGGTCCACTGACCTGGCTCGTCGGCGCTCAGCGCCAAACCCTCTGAGGTCAGGGCGGCGTTTGCCGTGGGAACCGTCACGGGATCGACGGAGGAAATGTCCAGCAGTGGGCCAAAGTACACCGTGTTGTTGCCGCTGCACGCCACTGCAT
>JBDQOS010000297.1:0-2818 GCA_040261075.1 Flavobacteriales bacterium | reverse complement strand
GGACAGCCTCGTCGCGTGGCACGGCGGCCCCGACGCTTTTGTCGCCCACCTCGATTCGCTCTTCACGATGGAGCTCGACGACAAATACTTCGCGCACACCGAAGACATTTCGCGTGACGGGATCCTTGGCAACTACGTCCACGGCAACGAGCCGGGCCACCACATCGCCTACATGTACAACGACGCGGGCGCTCCGGAGAAGACCCAAGAGCGCGTCCGCATGATTTGCGACGCGATGTACGGGCCGGACATGCTCGGCTTGTGCGGCAACGACGACGCCGGCCAAATGTCGGCATGGTACCTCTTCTCGGCGCTGGGTTTCTACCCCGTCGCCCCCGGCTCAGGCTGGTACGAACTCGGCAGCCCCGCCGTCCGCGCCGCCACCGTCAAGGTCGGCGACAGCCGGCTCCTGCACATCGACGCTCCGGGCAACGCCCCCGACGTCACCCACGTCGCCCGCGTTCTGTGGAACGGCACGCCCATTTCCAGCCACCGCATTCACGCCCGCGACCTCCTTCAGGGCGGCACCCTGACCTTCGAAATGACGGAGTAAGTTCAGAGCCGGTCGAGGGCCGCGCTCCAGCCCCAAGCCTGGGGTGACGTTGCGGTGCCGACGACGTGGAGGCCGATGCGTCGTGCGTGGTCGGCCGTGGTTTCGCCGATGGCAATCACCGGCGCGGCACCTCCGCTTTCCAAGTACCCTTCCGCGTTGGAGGGGCTCAGAACGAGGGCGAGTTCGTGGGCAGGCAGGCTGATGGGCTTCACGACGACGTCGTAGAAATGCCACGCCCGGGCGTTGTCGAGGGGGCCTTCCCAGCGGCGCATCGTGCGGTTGGCGTGGGGAACCCAAACCGCCGCGTCACCCACCGCACCGGCCAGTGCTTCAAACACCTCCACGGGTCGTCCGTTGCCGGTCCAGTCGATGCGGGTGCCGGCAGGCAGGGCCTGGCGCGTGCCTTCGCCCATCGTGGCCACGCGGAAACGGCTCAGGTCGTGTTGGGACGCGAAGAGCTCGGCGCATTTGGGCGATCCGAGGAACACCCAATCGCCCTCCTGCGCCTCGCCTGGCATCGGGTTGCCGGACGGCTGGACCGCGATGCACGTGGCGCCGTGAAGCACCCCGCCTCTGGCGCCAAACAACGCCCGAAGCGGCGCGTCCATGTCCAGGTCTTGGGTGATGAAGGTCGTGGGCCAGGTGGCAGGTTCGAGCAGTTCTTTCAGGAAGTGGCCGTCCGCAGCGTCGTCCACGGTCACGCCCGTCCAGGACTTCCGGATGGGGCCGCAGGGACCGCCGAGGTAGGCGTGAACCGTGGCCGGTCCGGAGCCGTCGTCGGGGTGCCCGTTGTCGGCCAGGACCTCCAAAGGCACGTGCGCCCCAAACGGCAACTGGCATCCCCCTTCCAGCTCGCGCAGGATGCTCCGCTCGAGGTCGATGGCGCGCACCGTGTTGGGGTCGGTGAGGCCGGCCACAAACTCGAGCCGCGGGTCGTCCTCGCGCATCTGCAAGGCCAGGGCGCCTTGGGCCGGGGCAGGCACGAATACCGTGGGGTCGAGGACGTGCACGTGAAGGTCCGACAGGTCGAGGCCAAGGCGGTGCACGCCCGCGCGGGCAAGCATGATGGCTTCGTACTGGCCTTCCCGAAGCTTGCGGATGCGTGTCGGCACGTTGCCGCGAAGGGCCTCGACCGTGAGGTCGGGTTGCCAAAACTCGAGCTGACGACGGCGACGCATCGACGACGTGCCCACCACGGCGCCTCGTCGCACCTGCAACGGCGCGGTGAGGTCCACGTGCTCGGGACGGACCAACAAGACGTCCTCGACGGGCCCGCGCGGCGGGACGGCAGCGACGACCAACCCTGCAGGTGGCTCGGTTTCGAGGTCCTTGTGGCTGTGCACCGCAAGGTCCACGTCGCCGTCGAGCAAGGCCTGTTCGATCTCTTTGGTGAAGAACCCTTTGCCCTCCATCTTGTCGAAGCTGACGTTATGGATGCGGTCGCCGCGCGTCTTCATCACCACAATCTCCACAGTCGCGCCGCGCGCTTCAAGCAGGTCGCGGACGTGATGGGCCTGCCACATGGCGAGGTCGCTTCCGCGGGTTCCGATCTTGAAATGGGGGTTGTGGGCCATGGCCAAAAGGTAAGGCGCGCCACCGCGCCACTCACGTCATGTTCAGGACTTGCGAAGCTGTTCGAGCACCGCTTCTTTGGCGAGTTTCATGGGCAAGCCCACGTACTTCTTTTCGAGGTAGGCCACGATGCGTTCCACCACGTGGCGTGCTTCTGCGTCCAAGCCTTCGAGGTCGTCCGCGAAAATCTCGCCCATGGCGGTCTCGCGAATCGCCTTGATCATCTGCGGAAGCTCGATCAAGGCCAATTCCACTTCCCGGGCCTGCAAACGCTCGAGGTACTCGTTCAACCCCGACTCGAGGAGGGTTTCGCACTTGCTCACCTCGGTGGCGCGGATGGCGAGGTTTTGGTCCGCAACCTCTTTCAGTGCGGCCATGTCGACCACCGTCAAGTCGGGCCGTTCGCGGAAGCTGGCGTCGAGGTCGGAGGGCACGCCCAAATCGAGAACGTGGACCGGACCCGCGGGCAAAGCACGAGCGTGGTCGGCGCCGAGCAACGCCGTGTCGCTTCCGGTGCAGACCACCATGGCGCGCGGCCCGCGTCGAAGCGAGTTGTTCAGGTCGTCGAGGGTCCCGACCCGGTCCGTTCCGAGGACGTCAGCGAGGGCCTTGGCCCGTTCCAGCGATCGGTTGACGACCTCGACGTTGCGGTACCCCGCTTTGACAAGGAACCGTCCGACGGCCGTGTTGGTG
>JBDQOS010000296.1:0-7900 GCA_040261075.1 Flavobacteriales bacterium | reverse complement strand
TAAACCTCCAAGGCTGGGTCATCCCGTGGGTGGGAGCCCAAGAGCCCGCACGGAGGATTTCTTCCACCACGTCTCGATGCACCTTGCGGGCAGAAAACGCTTCGGGCGCAAACGACCTTCGATCCTTGATCAAGGTCGACACGTCGCTGAGGTTGTGTCGCATGCCCCAAAGGTAGCCACGAGTTGCGGCTTGCCTTGGTCATCCCATCCACGAACCGCTGTTCACGTCGAGCGCTTGTCCGGTCAAAGTCAGCAGCGGCTCTTCAGCTTCCCCCTCTCCCAGACCCCGAAACACAAAGTCCACCCACTTCGCCATCTCGTCGGGCGTGCTCATTGCGCCCGTGGGGAGAAGGGCCTCTTGACGCGCTTTGGATTCCGCGAATGAAATCCCCTCCGACTCCGCCAGCGCTTGAATGCTGGCTCGTGCCATTTCCGTATCCACCCAACCTGGACACAAGGCATTCACGCAAATCCCCTCCGAAGACCATTCGGTCGCCAACGACCGCACCAACCCGAGCAACCCGGTTTTGCTTGCCACGTACGCGGCTTGTCCAGGCACCCCAAATCTCGCCAACACGCTGCTGGTCACCAACACCTGCCTCCTCCCTGGAGCACGTTGCAAATGAGGATAAGCCGCCAACACGGTGTTGTACGTTCCCGTGAGGTTGACCTGCACAATTTCATCCCACCGATCGCCCTTCCCAAATGAGTTGGGCCCACCGATTCCTGCGTTGGCAAAAACTGCGACGAGCGGATGACGCACAAAATCGGCCTCCTCGGAGTCCATCCAAACCACCAGCGACTCCCTGTCGACCACATCCATGGCCACCGCCACGTGTTGTTCAGCGTCGGGCAACGAGCTTTTCAACTCTTGCAATGCCGCAAGCCTCCGCCCCATCAAAACCAACCTCACTCCACGTCGCCTCGCAAGCCGCTTGGCTGCCGCCGCTCCAATGCCGGATCCCGCTCCGGTGATCAAAATGCTTTTCATCTCTTCAAAGAAACAAAAAGGCCCGGCTTGCGCCGGGCCTTTCTTCAATTCAAGTCTTTCAGATTAGCAAATCTGACCGAATGCCGTCAAGAATTCGAGCAAGTCAGCCGTAGAGACCGATCCGTCGCCGTTCAAGTCAGCAGGGCATGGGTTTGCAATGTTGAAGCTGCAAGAACCGTCGTCGGTAACAGCTGCTTGATCGTAGTTGTCTGCATCTGGGTACGTGCAACCTGAGCAGCCGTCGAACACACATGACTCGAGGTCAGAAATGTTCGTGGCAGGGTTGTAGTTGCATGCACAAGCGATGTCGCAACCCACAACACACTGGTCACCTGAACCCACGTTGAAGGTGGCTGATTCATCTGCACCACCGGAAACCAATCCAGCGAATGCACCCGTGATGTTCCAGCTCATTTCGTTAGACCAAGAACCGCCCACAACAGTGATGATGTAGCAACCGTCAGGCAAACAGTACGTATCCACACCAGAAGAACCTGACGCAAGTGTACCGGTGCCAATTTCGTTGCCAGCCACATCAGACAAGACGTAGTAACCGCCGTTCCATCCGTCGCCGAAGCTGTCGTTCATGTTCACGCTCACGCAGTTGTCGTAGCAGCAAGAGCCGTCCTCGATGGTCGCATCCGCGTCGTAGTTGCAAGACGTAGCGTCCGTGCAACCTGCGCACGTCACGTATTCACAAGAACCGTCTTCGTCCGTAGCCGTTGGGTCGTAGTTGCAAGCACCTGCGTCCGTGCAACCACAAACCGCGCCACCCACAGAGATGGTGATGCCTGCAGTAGGTCCGCCAGAAGTCAGCACGGAGCCGTCTTCCGTCAACACCTCCCAAGACACCTCAGAAGGCCAGTCGCCGTCCGTCACTTCCACGCTGTAGCAGCCTGGATCGAGGCAGAACAAGTCGTAACCGTATTCTGGTCCGGTGTAGTTGTCGTTGTCCACAAAGAAGCCAGCTTCGTCGAGCGTACCCGTAGCCACGGTGTCACCCGCGAGGCTCGTAATGGTGTAAACAGAACCGTTCCAACCGTCGCCGAAGGCGTCGTTCATGTAGAATTGAACAGCCGTACCCGTCGTGTCATCACAAACGCAGCTCCAGAGGTCGCAAGAACCGTCGTCAACGTTGGCATCTGGGTTGTAGTTGCACGCGATGTTGGACATGCAGCCTTCCACCACAGGGACGCACGTGAAGTCGATGTCAAATGCACCGTTGTCGTCCGTAGTTGGGTTGCCGTCGGTGTCTTGAGCACCCACGTACACGTAGTACAACAAACCTGGCTCTGAAATGAACTGGAAGTTGACGTCGTCAGAGTCGAACAACGTGCAAACTCCGGTGCCGTCCGATGACGTGGCACTGGCAAAGCACGTAAAGTCACCCGCGATGTAAATCGGATCCGTGCTGTACGGGGCAATGCTGATGGTCGCGGTTCCAAAGTCACCGTCGTCAAGTCCGGCAAGACCCATCACGTCACCCAAGCCGTCCGTGAACGTCGCGCCTGCGCCGTTCCATCCGTCGCCGTAGGCGTCGTACATGTTCAAAGTGTAGTCACCAGCCTCCAAGCAGAGCTCTCCACTTGCTGGGGCAGCACCACTCAAAATGAGGTTGTCTCCGAGGTACAGCTCCCAAGAAATTTCGCTGTCCCAAGAACCGCCACCAATGCTGTATGACGTCGTCACCAACGAGTCGCAAGGATCTGCAGGAGGCGTGTCGATGCCGCCGCCGCCGCAGAGCGTGTCGGCCGTGTAAATGTTGATTTTGCTGTCAATGGCAGATCCGCACGTGCTCAACGTGTGCAAAGAGCTGTCGCCCACGAAGGTGTACCAAACACCGGCACCAGGAGCAGCTTCACAACCAGCCACGTTCAATGGCGCACCAACGTTGGTAGAACCACCCGTTGAACCGCTCGTGACGGCGTTGCACTCGAGCGTGATGGCGTCCGCACAAGAATCGTTTGGCTGCGTCACACCCAAGAAGTCACAAGAACCGTCGTCTTGGTTGGCTTCAGGGTTGTAGTTGTTGGCAGAAGAGTCCGTGCAACCGAGGATGATGCCCGTGGTGGTGAATTCGAATTCGCCGCACGTGCTTTGGTCATCCGTCCATACCACGAAGTAGTAGTCCGTGTTGGGCTCGAGGTTGGGCAAGAAGCTTTCCACAGACCCCGCACACGTTCCAGTCACCGTACATCCCACGAATGGAGCGAGGTCGTCGCAAGAGTTGCCGTCCAACATTGCGAAGCCAACAATGTCGTTCGAGATGTTGGTCGTGTTGAAGTAGAAGGTGTTGTAGTTCGCGCTGTTGAACGTGAAGTACACGGCGTAAGCCGTTCCTGTTCCTTCCCAAGGCAGGTAGATCTCTTCAGCGTTGGCACCGCAGAGGTTGCCGGTGAAGGTCTCTCCGGTCACCTGGGCAATTGCACCGTCGCAGTTGTCGTTTTCTGGAGAAGTCGTTTGGTCTGGGTTGCAAGAAGCTGCAATCACGAATTCACTTCCACCCGTGCCTTCTACACGCACGTAATAGTCCACACCCGTGTAGGCTGACCACGTGATGGTCGAGTGGAAACCAGTGCCACATCCGCTTTCGTTCTGAGCGAAAATGTTCAAGTTGCCGTCCATGTCCATGGTGAACACAGCGAGGTCGGTGTTTGTCGAGTAATCAGTGCCAGTGCCGTTGGCAGGCGTGTCACACGTAGACATGGTGATTTGCTGATCCGCATCCGAGTTGATTACATACCACACGGCCGCGTCGAGCAAACCAGGAGCCGTTTCGTTTCCGAACAAGGTTCCACCAAGTCCTTCGTTGTCATTGGCGTACTGAAGCGTACCTGAGAGGCTCGCTCCGCAGAACATGGCCTCCGCGTTCGCGACGTCGTCGTTTGCGGGTGGCAACTCACAAGAACCGTCGTCCGTAGACGCAGAGGGGTTGAAGTTGTTCGCTGCTGGGTCCGTGCATCCTTCAAAGTCACACTGACCGGTCAGGGTGAAGTCAACGCCGTAGTCCGCGAGCACGCCCACCGTACCGTAGTTGGTACCAAACTGGTCGTACAAGTTCATGCTCACCTCACTTGGCCACGTATCGCCCGTAGTTTGGAAGCTGTAGCATCCAGGAGCCAAACAAGCAAAGTCCGTAGCGAACGTGAGACCGTCGCCGTTTTCAGACGTGTTGAGGTCGCCGCTGACTTCAAGCGCACCAGTGCTCAAGTTGTACACGTAGTAAGCTGCCCCTTGCCATCCGTCGCCGAAGCTGTCGAACATGTCAATGTAGAAGACGAACGTTCCTGGATCGCAGTAGATGCAACCGTCGTCGATGGTCGCGTTGGGGTCGTAGTTCGCTGCGGCAGAATCCGTGCAACCGACACAAGAGTAGTCACATGATCCGTCGTTCAAGTCAGAGCCGTCGTAGTTGCAGGCTCCGGGGTCGTTGCATCCGCTCGTGCACGTTGCTGTGCCGAAAGTACCTTCATCGCCGTCGCCTGAGGCGAGCACTTCACCCGTGATGGCGTTGGTCAATGTCCAGTCCGTTTCCCCTGGGTAGTTGTCGGGAATCAAGGTCACCGTGACGCAAGACAAGCCGTCCTCCACGCAGAAGAGCGTGGTTTCGCTGTCTCCAAAGTCGCCACCAGAAGCCACAACGGTGCCGCCCACTTCTACCGAGTACGAACCGTCGCCGTAAGCGCAGCAGATGCCGTCGCCGAAGCTGTCCGTGATGGTGAAGTTGTAGTAGATGCCCGTGCAGTACACACACAACGTGTTGTCAGACACCGTGCAGTCCCCGCAGTAGTTGAGGGCCGTGTCGTCCGTACAACCGATGCAGCTGTAATCGCACGTGCCGTTGTCAAGCGTAGCCGTGTCGTCGTAGTTGCACGCCACTGGGTCGATGCAACCCGCGCAGGTCAAGTATTCGCACGAACCGTCGTTCAGGTTTGATCCTTCGGTGTAGTTGCATGCGCTCGTATCGGTGCATCCCGCAATAACGCAATCGTCCGAACCAGCCCAGAAGAAAATGGTTCCAGCACCACCGCCAGAGTTCACTACGTTGCCAGCCGCGTCGGAGACAACCCAAGAACCCTCACTCGCGTAAGCAGGAATCACAATTTGTCCGGTGTAGCAGCCTTCAGCGAAGCAACCCGTGATGGTCAATTGATCGCCGCTTGCGAATTCCACCGAATCCCCGTTGAGGATCAATCCACCGAAATTGCCAGCAAAAGACCAACCGTCGCCGAAGCTGTCGTAGAGGTTAATGGTCATGGTGTTGTCGAGGCAGCAAGAACCGTCGTCCACTGTTGCGGCGGGGTTGTAGTTGTCCGCTGCAGGGTCGGTGCAACCAGGCACGTCGCTGCTCGCTGTGAAGACGATGCTTCCCTGACCGCCTTCGACGGCCAACGAACCAATCAACACACCCGAGTTGTAGAAGTTTGCTACTGCACCATTCCACCCGTCTCCGAAAGAGTCGAGACCGATGAACGTGTAGTCGCCAGGTGCCAAGCACCAAGTGCCAGCTTCGCCAGCACCACCCGTGAACAGGTTGTTGCCAGCCGCATCGTTGAGCTGCCAGGAAATTTCAGAGGGGTACGAGCCGTTGCCGATCGAATAATCGATCGCAATCTCGCCATCCGCACACTGACCCCAAGCTCCAGTTGAGAAGAGAAGAGCGAACGCACCAAGGGCGGTCGCGAGCTTCGTGTACATGTTGAACATTAGAACAGGTTTTGGTTTAGATCAAACAATTAATTTCAAATCATATTCGCCGAAACAGCGCGTCTTTCCTGAGAATGACGAACAGAATCAAGCGGGGTTGCCTCACAATTTGGTCGGGACCGGAGTCTCGTTTTCACATCGTTCAGCGCGTTAAATGTAGCGGAGTGGTTCGAAAAAAACAACGTTCGTTAACGAAAACTTGACGCGCAAGGTCGTGAGTTGGTCGAGAAAAAGCCCAGATTGGTCGGTTTTCACACCCACAACTCACTGAGGCTCAAAAAGGTGCGATTGAACCGTTGAGCGACGAAATTGTTTGCGGGCGCCCTACCACATGTGGGCGTGCCACGAATCGGCGAGCCGGACGACGGAGCGCGTTCGAAGGGCGCCGAGGTTGGGGACGGTGGAGTCGAAGATTTGGACGTCGTCAGTGAGGGTGCCGGCCTTGCGCATGGCCCAAAAATCGTGGAGCCGCGAGCGCGTCCAATGCCCGGAGGCGTCGAGGTAGAGCACCCAGGAGCGGTCGAAGAGGTCGAGGTCGGCAAGGGAAGGCGCGGCTTGCGGGAGGGCGCGGAGGGCGGCGACAGAAGCGTCGATGCTGCATCCGGTCGGGGTTTGGGCTGACTCGTCCACGGCCAAGACCACCAGCTGGTTCAAGAGGACCGCAGCTTCCGCGCGCAACGGGTCCCCGTGCGCGGCCCACGTCGACACAAAGGCCTGCAGGTGGGCGTTCGTGGTGCGGAGCTCGTCGGCCGTCAGCTGTCGGTTGGCAGTGTAAACCCACACGCGCGCCGCGTCGGGCAGCGTCAAGGCTTGCACGTCTTCGCGCAGCTGGGACTCGTTGGCGGAAAGCGGGGGGACGTCGGACGCAGTCATGGTTGCGAAGTTCGGGAAAGGAACCACGGCACAAGCACCACCATCACAGAAGGCAGTGGCGATTGCAGGAAGCCGAGCATGTCGCGCGCCAAGGCGTACCAAGGCTCTCCCGGGGTCGACAACCCCAACCCCACCATGGGGATGCCTGCCGTGATGTAGATCAGGACGAGCCACGGCACCCGCTCCGGCACGCCCGTCGCCCGCAGAAACAACACGTCGAGCACGAAGAAGATGACCAGGATGGCGGCGGACAGGCCCCATTTAAACGCCACGAGTTGCGCCCGGGTCAGGCCGTGGAAGAACGGCCACGTGTCGCGGCTGACGTAAAAATTGTGGCGTCCTGCCGGCGCGTGGGCGTCCCACCACGTCGCCCGCGTCGGCGCGTCTTCGTTCCAGAATTGTTGGGCGTCGCCAACGCGCAGGTAGTGGTTCACCTTGATCTTCGACTGTTCCTGCAAAAGCCCAAACCCCAGCATCGCCCCCAACACCACCAGCCACCAAGGCTTGCGCCAGTTCAGGACGGGCTTAAAGCGGTCCGGGGTCATGCCTTGGACGATTGGGGGTCGGGCGCGCCGTCCGCGGTGTCGGGGTTCGCGGGGGTGGCTGTAGTGACGGGCGCGGCTGGGCGCCCGGGGACAGGGCGTCCGAGGACGGTCCAGAGGTACCACAGCGCGAAGACCAGTCCGTAGATGAGCACGGTAAACGTGTAGTCGTGGTTGAATTCGAGCCACTCCGGTGCGGTCGCTTGGATGCGGGCCAGGATCACGACGCGTGCGATGTTGGCGAGGTGCAGCAACGCGATGCCGGCTGGGATGAACCATGCCTTGCGCAGGAACGGACCAGGAAAGGCCAGGATGAAAATGGCGAACAGGGCGAAGAGCGCGACGCCGTCGCACGGGGCTCCGATTTGGACTCCGGCGTGGCCGGCCACCCCCACCCGGTCGCGGTGCGTCGCCGGCTGCGGGTACGTCCCCACGGGCCACCCCACAGCACGGAAGGCTGCCTCGGTCGAACTCACCATGTGCTCAATCACCACCTCGTCGAGCGTGGTCCGCGGCTTGAGCACCTGCTCGTACGCCACGCTCCACACCACGTAGGCGAGGAACGCCACAGCAAAAAAGGTGAAGGTCGGGGTGCTTCGCAGGTCGCGTGCGATGGTCACCAGCGCGGTCAGTGGGTTCTGCGGCTTGATCATGGCGGCACGCAGGGTGCAAAAGCTTGTGCTGGGTCAGGCGGCTTCTTGCGCGGCCTCTTCTTCCTCACGGCGACGGCGCATCGCGGCGGTCGCGAGCCCCCCCCCTGCGAGGGCGAGCAAGCTCAAGCCACCGT
>JBDQOS010000295.1:0-2776 GCA_040261075.1 Flavobacteriales bacterium | reverse complement strand
GAGCCCCTCTGTGTGGTCCTGCAACGGCGCCACAACGGTGGTGAGGTCGGTTTGGTCTCCCATCGAGCCTACCGGAATGGCCTCTTCCCAAGCACCTGTCGTTGCGTTGTCTGTCGGCAAGTCCATGTCCCAATACCCAAACTCGGAATATTCGTCCAAATCGTTGATCAGGACAGGCTCAACCCCCACCAACACGTAATGCGGCAAGTTGCCGTTGACAGGCTTGTTGGCAGCCGTGGGCGTCGTGGCGCTGACCCCGTCAAACGCGTCGAGGATGTCGAGGTAATACTCCACCACGGTGCCAGCGGGCACGCCAGGAATGCTGTAAGTGAACAGGTCCCCGTCTTGTTCCATGTTGACCACCGTGTAAGGGTCGTTGGGCGACGTCCGGTAATGCAAGCGTGCCGCTTCGAAATAGACCACGTACGGAAAATTGATGTCGGCTTCCGCTTCAATCAGCACCTCCGATTCCGCCACGGCAAATTCCACCGGTTCGTGGTCGAGGTCCACGTAGCTGAACAGGGTGATGCCGTGAAGGGCAAACCCCTCGATGATGGCCGCGGCGTTGGGCGTGCCGTTCATCAGATCGTCGTCGTCGTCGTCGGCTTGCAACGCATCCAACAGGACGTCTGTGAACGCCTGCCCCTCCTGTCCGTTGCTCACCGTGGCTTGCAACCCTGGGAAGGCGTCCACGAAGAGTGGCATCGTCAGCTCCCAGTCTCCGCCGAGCAACAAATGCGTGTCGTACCACGCACCACAGATGATTTCTCCGTCCGCGTGAACCTCGCCAACGATGTCCTCAGGATACACTTTGGGATCCACGTCGTACCTGCGAATGCCGTCGTTGTTGTCGGTGTAGAACCCCATGCCAATCTCGGCGATGTCGGCCAGCGACATGGCCCAAAAATCGGCGTACCCCTCGTTCATCGCTCCGTTGTTGAACCCGTAGAAGTACGACTGGTAGAACCAATCGTTGATGGCGTGCCCGTATTCGTGGTACACCACGTCGGCAATCAACGAAGTCGGGTTGCATCCCCCGCCCTGGTCAAAGAAGTTGATGCTACCTCCGTCATAGAAGGCGTTGCACTCCCCTGCCACATCAATGTTGACGGGCATGCTCCAATCCAAATCCGAAAACTCGGGCAACCACGACCGCATGTGGTCGTGAATGAGGTTGGTGCTGCGGTAGGCACTGGCTTCTTTCGTGTTTCCAGGAGCAGACAGCGAGTTGTACCCCTCCACGAACGTGATGGTGGAAGACGGCGTCACGCCGTCTGTGTACACGGTGGCGAACAACCCTTTTAGCTGCAGCGTCACGTCTTCGATGTCGCCTGTCTCAGCGCTGTTGAACACGCCCGCCGTGTCGGTGAAATACGTCACGCTTCCGAGAGGCAGCTCAAGGTGAGGCATCGCCAGGGTCTGGGGATCTTCGAAGGGATAAGACGGGTGGGCCGAAGCCTTGACTTGGCCAAACACGTTGGGGGGAACTTGCCCCATCCGTCGAGGAGCGTTTTCCGGCGCTTCGTGCATGACTTGGTTCGTACGCTGGACCACGGCGCCGTCGGTCATGTCCACCCAAGTGAGGTACCTCACAGGAAGAACGCCACGACGCCCGGTGACCTCCACTTGCCACACGGGGTGAGCGAACCAGCCTGCACCGTCTTCCGATTCTTGAAGCACCGGCAACCACGCCATGCCCAAATCGTGCGCCTCAAAGTCCGACACGTAGGTGGTTCCGACATTTCCCGGGGCTGCCCCCGTTGCCATGTCCAACTCCAACTGGGCCAACACACTCTCCTGGCTGACCCCGTCCCCGACAAGGGCTGGCGTCAACGACGGCCACCAGTCGCTGGAGACGAGCACGAGGGAGGCGCCGTGAAATTTGGCCTGAAACTTGGCTCCGAGAACGGGAAGCCCTTGAAGCTGTTGCTGTGCAAAAACGCGTTCGTGCTTCGCTCCTCGCGCCACGTGCATCTCGCCCAACACGTCGGGCGTCCAGCCAAAATTTCCGAGCGCCCAGCCCCACGCCGCCGTTGCCCGCTCAAGGGGGGCGTTGGCCTCAAACAACACCCCGGCTCCCCACATGCGCGAGGGAACCGCCCGGTCCTCGTGGCTCATGACGGCCCAGCCCGCCGCGTTCGGTCCCGAGTTTTGCCAAGGCGCCGCTTGGCGGAAAATCCGTTGCCCCTCCGCGTCAGTGGACCAGGGTTCCGATTCCAACCGAACGTCCCAAGGATCAAAGGCAAAGTCAGGGGCCTGGGCCAAGGTGCCTGTCAGAAAACCGCAACACGCGGCAAGCAGCAAAACGCGAGGAGAAAGCTTCATGGGTGAAAATGTACGACTCATCTTGCCTACACCTGCCTTGGTCATCCCACCGGGCCGCTTTTCAGGCACAAACGCCGCGACACCTTTACTTCACCGCGGCAGGCCACTTTTCTTTGACGCCCTTCGTCCAGATGGAGTCGCCGTAGTTGCGCGCAACTTGGTTCGTGTCGCAAACGAGTTGCCAGTAGGTGGTGCGCAAGCTGTCCTGCATGGCTCGGAATTCTTCCGCTCCGCCCTCCGGCGTGCCCGTTTTGGGATAGGCATCCAGGGCTTCCTTTCCAGCTTGCTTCATGGCCCCGCGCAACTCGCGATACACTTTTTGCTGCCGATCAAGAGGGACTGTGTTGTCCAAAGAATCAGGCGCCCCGTTGGAAGAGCACCCTGCGATGAGGGCCACACAAGCGGCCCTGGTCAAGAGATTTTTCATGGTTGACATGGTGTGTTCCAATGG